>DATFCO010000257.1:0-11996 GCA_035253005.1 Rhodanobacteraceae bacterium | reverse complement strand
GGACCGGCCAGCGTGTAGCTCCAGCCGAAATCGCGCAGCAGCGCGACCGGGAAATCCGGATCATTCAGGACCGGATGCCAGGGATCGTGATGCGCGACGAAAGTCGTGCCCGCCAGCAGATTTTTCATTGCGCCATGACGTAGCCGCACCGCTTTCGGCACGCGCAGCGCGGTTTTCACTTCCGCCGAATCGAAATGCGCCCGGAACGCAGCAATCCATTCATAGCTGTTGGCGAACGGTGCGTCCGCAGGCAAAGGGGGAACCGCGTTGACGTGCAGATGATCGTGCGCGTTGATCAGGCCGGGAAAGATCAGGTGATCGCGCAGATCCAGCCGCCATGCATCCGGGTCGCACGCCGAGGCGATGCGCCCGGCATTGATCGCCAACGGCGTGCGCGACACGCCACCCGCCGCGACGATGGCGGCACCGTGCAGGACCAAATCGCTTTTGCGGATGCGGGCATCCACGGCTTCAGCGCCGTTGCATCACGATCAGGAAGTGATCGCCCATGCCGCGCAGCAGCGGCAGATGACCCAGGTGGTCGTCCAGCCGGCCCAGCTTTTCGCACCAGTCGCGGCGGCGGTGGTAGTAGTCGATCAAGTAAGGCGGCGGCATGAACAGGCTCAGTGCCCGGAAGCTGCGCAAGCGGAAGTGCGCGGAGAAGCAGCGATGGAACTCGCGCGGAAAGTAGTAGCGCGTCCAGATGGTGTGGCGGTTCATTTCCACCGCGACATCGCCGCGCCGCAGGCGCACCATCGCGCGTTGGAAACGGCGTCGTCGCGCGTAGTGCGCGATTTCCCAAGGGCACAGCCGGCCGATCACCGAGAACAGCATCTTGCCGCCTGGGCGCAGCAGGCGCGCGCATTGTGCCGCGACTTCGTGCAGATCCGGCGCGCAATTGAGCGGCCCGAAATTCGAATAGATGCCGTCGAAACGATCATCCAGCGTATGCAGTTGCTGGATACCGATTTGCCGCGCTTGCACGTTTTCGCCGGCGCCGGCGGCGAGGATGCGCGAGCGCGTGCGCGCGACCATCTGCGGCGACCAGTCGGTGGCGACCACGCGATAGCCGCTGTGCGCGAATTCCACCGCATCGATACCGGTGCCGCAGCCGAGGTCGAGCAGGCGCGAGCCGATGAAGAATTCGCTGCGCGCGGCGTCCCACAACGTGCGCCGCATTCGCTGGATCAGCTCGTTGTTGCCGCGTGGACCATCGTAATCGGCCGCCACGCTGTCGAAAGCGAGTTGGGTGTCCAGCAGGCGCGTCTCGCTCCGGGAAACAGTTAGCGGCGGTGTTTCCCGCAAGAGCGAATCGCGCGCCTCGATCCCGAGCTGGAGCGAGTTGTCCGTTTCCATTTCCTGCGGCTGTCGGCTTTCAGCGGTTCGATGTGAGTGCCGATTCGATCCCGCGCGGTTGCCATTGCGCAGTGTTCGAGCCGCTGCGCCCATCGGGGCGCGCGCCGAATCGCTGCCGCGGTTCCGTGTTCTTCATCCATGTGTCGTAGTCCCCACGCGCCAGCGGCCGCCATCCGTGCCGTTCCAGCACGTCTTCCATCTCCCCGCGCCAAGGCGTCGAGTGCACCAATACCACCGTGGTCAATTCGTATCGGCGCAACGCATCGTCAAACCAGACTGCGGAATCCGGCGGCCTGTATTCCCCGGCGGCGTAGCGCATCAGTGAATCCCGCCGCGCCGCATCCTGCCGTGAAAACGCGCGCCTCAGGTAGAGCGAACGGACGCCCAGCAGTTCCGGATGCACCACGAATCCGGGCAACCAGATCGACACGGCTTCCGGCGCGAGTACGACGCCATTCTCGGGCACGCCACTGGCTACCGTCGTGGCGACTTGATATTCGACCGGAGCGACTTTCGGGCCCGGCAAACCGAGCGCCACGTCGTTCGCGCTGCGCAGCGTTCCGAAGCGACATCCGAATGCGATCGCAAGGCCTGCCAGCGCCGCGCAAGCCCCCACCGCCAGCAGCTTCGACCGCATGCGCAACGCGCGTTCGATCACGCCGTACAGCAGCACGGCCAGGAACAACGGCAGCGGCAAGGTCCACGTCAACCGCCAATACGTGCGAATCCCGACCAGATGATCGGCTACGAAGCGGACCGCGTACGGATCGAGCACCGCAAGCAGGAAGAAGAACGCACCGGCGGAAAGATAGCGCGCGCGAACCGGATCGCGCACGAAAGCCCAGGCTGCGAGCAACGCAACCAACAGCAGCCTCGTGCTCCACACGCCCCAGGTGTCATCGAGGATCGGCATCACGGCGGGCATGGGGCTGGTACTGATCAAATCCTCTCCGCCGTGCGCGACGGACGCCACGACCCAGCCCGCGCCGAGCACGTAGACCGACGCCAGCATGCCGAGTGCGAACCGCCGGCTGCTTGCGGCGTTCATCGACCAGCCACCCGCCAACCCCAGCGCCGCTGCCGCAGGCGCCACGAACAGGGCGCTCGCGCTGATACCCAGCGCCGCGATCTCGGCGGCGAACAGCAAGAGCCAATGGCGTGCGCCGCCACGTCGCGCGAACACCAGCGCCGAACCGGCGACGACGGGAACCATGCCGGTGACCAGGATCGCCTTGCCCTGGAAAAGCCGCACGAACGCGAAATTGCCGTAATCCTGGTGCGCTTCGCCCAGCGCCATGACCACGAGGAACAGGATCAATAGCACCCACGGCCAGCGTGCAGGCACGACACGCCGCAACAGGTACGCCCAAGCCAGTACGGAAAATGCCGCAAAAATTGCGGGCAAAACCAGGTAGGCGAACAGCAGATGATCGAAACCGGTGATGCGAGCGAGCGCCGCGACCAGCACGTCGTAATTGCTCAGCCGGTAGAACGGCAGCAGGATCGGAATCTCCGGCAACCGATACAGCGTGTCGTGCAGCAGCACCGGCTGTTGCGGATAACGCAAGAGCGTCGCCGAGATGCTGCGATAAAAAGCATCATCCGCATCGGGCCGGCTCGCGAAGAGGGTGACGCAGACGGCGGCGGCAACAACGAACGCGACAATCCACGTTGCGTGTCTTTCTGTGTCTCCATTCCCCGCGATGCGGCACTCGCCGCGCAGGTTCCACATCCACGCGCCGAACATCGCCGGTAACGCCATCCACCAGAACACCGTGTACGACATGCCGGCCGAAAGGAATCCCACCCACGCGGTCGCCAGCACCAGTACCGCGAGCGGTGCAGTGCGATTGCCCATCGCCAGTGCAATCAAGCCTGCAACGGGACCACTTTCAGGCTGGTCGCCGGCCGCTGCGGCGGCGTAGCGTTTGACTAGATCCGGCAACCGAAACCATGCCACCGTCGCAACGGCAGCGATCAGTGCCATCACCGGCAAACCGTACAGTAACGTGTCGAAGCTGGCTTGCGTGGCCGTGATCGAATGGACGTACATCGTCCACACCGCGTACGGCAGCACGAACAGCGGCACGCCGCGATCCACGATACCGTTCAGCGCGGCCCGCATGTCATCGGCTGCGCGGCAGTCGAGCGGTGACTCGCACCCGCTTCATTGGCGCAGACCGAAATACGCGTCATTCGGCGCCAGGTTGGGGTTGTGAAACGGATCGCGATCGTAAAAGCCGGGATGTTTGCCGAACATGATCGTGCGTTCCCGCTCACTCCGAGCCATGCGCGCGCGGTCGAGCGTGTCCTTGCCGCGGCTCAGCGATTCGTGGTGGATCAACTCGACACCCGGGCAGACAACCTGATGGAAGCCGTGCTCGGCGAGACTCAGGCACAACGCGGTGTCGTTGTAGGTGACCGCAAGATCTTCATCGAATCCGCCCACCGCATCGAACTTTTTCCGTTCGATCATCAGGCACGCGCCCGTCACCGCGATCCAGTCGTGCTCCAGCATGTTGCGCGCGAAATAGCCCGGCGCTTGCGCGTCGATGTCGACGTAGGCATGCCGCGGGCCATCAGTCAGATTCACAACCCCCGAGTGCTGCACGGTCCGTGTGCTCGGGTACAGCAGTTTCGCGCCCACCGCCCCCACATGCGGCAGTTGCGCATAGCCGCCCATGCAATCCAGCCAGTCGGCGGACAACACTTCGGTATCGTCGTTGAGGAATACGAGCAGTTCGCCGCGGCTGAGGTGCACGCCGGCATTGTTGAGCTTCGAATAGTTGAACGGTATCTCGTAATCGAGCACGCGTACCTGTTCGCGCGCCCGCAACCCGGCAAGATAATCGAGCGTGGGCTCATCCGTTGAACCGTTGTTGATCAAGATGATTTCGAAGAGAGGGTACGCCGTACGCTCGAAAATGCTGTCGATGCAGGCCTTGAGCGCCACGTGCTGGTTCTTGCTCGGAATGATGATCGAGATCAAAGGCCGGCCCTGCATCCTGTAACGGGTACGAAAGCACCCCGGAAGTTCGGGCACAGCAACCAGTTCGCCGGGCTGGCCACGCCTGCGCAGCGCGTCTTCCCGCGCCCTCTTGCCGGCATCGATCGCGTAAGGCTTGGCCTCGGGCCCCGACGCACATGAAGTCGGCGTGATTCGCCAGTGATAAAGCACCTTCGGAATGTGCGCGATGCGACGCGTGCGTTCGCACACGCGCAAAACGAAATCCCAATCCTGGCTGCCGTCGTATTCGCCGCGCAGGCCGCCCAGTTCCAGCGCCAGCGAACGCCGCACGCACGACACGTGGCAGGTGAACATGAGGCTCATCAAGGTGTCGGGCGACCAATCCGGCTTGAAGAACGGATCCCTGAAATTGCCATCGGGGTCGAGCTTGTCTTCATCGCTGTAGAGGTAATCCGGATCGTCGCGATCGATGCGCAGCGCCAGTTCGTACAGACAGTCCACTGTCAATTCGTCGTCGTGATCCAGGAACACGATGAAGTCGCCGGTCGCGCGCGCAATCCCTTCGTTGGTGGTGCCTGAAATGTGCCTGTTTTCCGCCAATTTGACGACGACGATCCTGGAGTCGGTGAGGCCATCGAGCACTTCGTGAACGGCGGCCGAGACGCTGTGATCGTCCACCAGCACCAGTTCCCAATGCGAATACCACTGCGCCTCGACCGAAGCGATCGCCCGCCGCAGCAATTCGGGATCGGTGTTGTAGACCGGCACGATGACGGAAAAGAGCGGATGCCGCGACAAGGTGAGCAAGGCCTTGCCGATCGCGGCCGGCTCGGTCTTCGGTGGCGAGTAGGTGTATGCGGCATGCGCCGGAGGTGATTGCACCGATCTGGCTGACGCGGCCATTTCAACGGCGGCGGATTCCGGGTTGGCGAATGCTGCGCTCAGAAGTCGCGCCGCAACGCGCCGTTCCCGGAAAAAGCGCCAACGCGCCGGCGTGCGCCACGGCGTCACGATCCACCAAGCGATCCTCATCGCCCGACGCAACGCCAAGCGCACATCCGCGGGCAAGCAAAGCAGGATCGATCGCACACCCACCAGCGCGCGCCACAAGGTGCTGGCCTTGATCTCGTCGAGCTCATGTTGCAACGAAAATTCCAGTGCGTTTTTTTGCGTGCAATGCGCCTCCAGGTCGGCATTCCGGGCGCGTGCACTGTCGAGCTGATTCGAGAGCTCAAGCGATTTTGCGATCATGCAAAAGGTTTCCCGCTGCACCTGCGCGGCGCGTTCACGGCTTGCGGTGAGTTCATTCTCGAGTTCCCTGGCGCGCGCTTCCAGCGCTGTGATGCGCTGGGAAGAGGCGCCGGCTCTCACGGCCAAGCGTGCCGCCTTAGTGGCCTGCTCGATCTCGTTCAAGGCGGAGTCCATCGCCCTTCCGGTGAGCAGCGCGTTGTCTTCTAACGTGCGCTTTTCTTCGACAAGATCCTCCAGCCTGCCGAGGAACGGCGGTGCGACCAAACGACAAGCGTCCACCAATTGCGAAATCTCTTTCCAGTCCCGCCGCTCCGGATCGAATGCGCGGCAGAGTCCGTACAGGCGATCCAGCACCTCGGGCACCGAGCAGAAGCCGTCCGAAAAAACGTGGTGGCAGTCGGTTCGATCCAGAAACGCTTCGATCGCAGGATGCGCATCCTCGATCGGCACCGGCCACTGCACGCGCAAGGCTCGCCCGGCCCGGGCGAACGCGTTTCGCCAATCCGCAAGCAGGTCGTCGTAGGCGAGCAGGCAGCGCGGCATGCCGCGGGTCGCGGTTTCCGCTTCCACGAAGTGTTCGAGCCAGTTCAGGCAGGTCGTTTCGAAAGGCAGGCCATCTCTGGCGTTCAAGGAACGCGCCACTTCCGCGGGATGGCGCACCACCAGCAGCGCGACCGCATCCAATCCCGACTCGAGCAGCACCTCGCGCCACAGCGGCACGAAGCGGCACAGGCGAGGATCCTTGACCGCGCAGAGTGCGCTGGAGTCGAACTCCTCAGCTATCAGCCGGGCGAGCTTGCCGCGCGCCTTGCGCGCCGCGGCCGAGAGCAGCCAGCTTTCCGGCAGCGCGCGTGCGTCATGCCATGTCCTGTCCAAATCTTTCAGCAATTCCTCGTGGATGGCCACGACATCGGCGTGCTCCCAGAAGCCGGATCGATTGTCCTCCGCGGGCGGAAGCAATTTGTTTCCCACTTCCGCGCCCAGCAGATTGAGGCAGCGGGTGACCGCGGACGTACCGCTGCGATGCATGCCCAAGACGAGAATGGCCTTGCGCGTTTCCGTGTTGCTGGTCCGCCGTGTGCCGTTTACTCTGGACAATGCAGTCGTCACGACACGGTCTCCACGCTCAGATCCGGAAGCACGTGGAAGTCCACGGTGCCCGTCGCGATGCGCTCGGCGTCGTGCGTTACCCGAAATATCAGCACGTCGATGATCCGATCGAGGTACGTCTCTCCTTCCGGTGCGGCTGCGGTGACGCCCGCGTTCATGAAATACACGCCGGGTGCGAGCATGGCGCGGAATCGGAAACGGGCCTGCAGGCATTGGCCGGCCGAAACGGACATGCCGCTCGCGGGATTCGGCGCGGTAGCAGCACCGCCCAGCTCTAGGCCGGTGATGGTCTTGATCATCATGCCCAGGCGCACCCCGGCCGCAGCCACCCGGAAGAGCACGTCGTACGTGTAGATGTACTCGCGGCCCGGCGAGAGCACGTTTACCTGTCGCCCCGTGCGGGTTTCGATCCGCGGAGCGCTGATCGACGCGCCACGGGAGGGGTAACGGACCGTACTGCGCGGCATCATCGCTTCGTCGAAATACGCCGACTCCTCGACTTCCCTGACTTCGACACCGTTCACTGCCGCGGTGGTGCCATCCATCGAAGCACGCAGCCGATCCACCGAACCATCAATTGCCGAACATTCGCCAACCTCGGGGGCGATCGGCTCCTCCTTGATGGCATCCCGCACCGCAGCCGCTTTGTCCGCTGGCGAGTACAACAGCTTGTGATAGCGCGGCACCACGAACCTCGGCGTGCCATCGGCGATCATCTCGCCTTCGTCCAGCAGAATCGCGCGGTCGCACAGCTCCATGACGGTGCCCGTCGCGTGCGACACGAAGAGAACGGTCGCGCCCGCGTCGCGAATCGCATCGATGCGCGCGAAGCACTTCCGCTGGAAAGCCTCGTCGCCCACTGCAAGCGCTTCGTCCACCACCAGCACATCGGGTGACACGTTGATCGCGACTGAAAAAGCCAGCCGCACATACATGCCGCTGGAATAGGTCTTGATCGGCTGGTCGATGAAATCGCCGATCTCGGCGAAATCGAGAATGTCGTCGAAACGTGCGTTCAATTCCTGCTCGGACAATCCGTACAGCAGTCCGCTCAAGCGCACGCTTTCCCGACCCGTGAATTCCGGATTGAAACCCGCGCCCAGTTCCAGCAGCGCCGCCACGCGGCCGTTGACGGCGATCGTCCCGAGCGTGGGGCTCAGCGTTCCACAGATCATCTGCAGCAGTGTGGATTTTCCCGAACCGTTGCGGCCCACGATGCCGACGGTCTCGCCCTTGCGGATATCGAAGCTCACCCCGCGCACCGCCCAGAATTCCTTGAAATAGGCTCGCACTGGCCGGTGCATTGCTCGCTGCACGCGCGGCAGGATCATTTGCTTCAGCCGATCTGCGGGCTGCGCGTACATTTCGTAGCGCTTGGACAGGCCCTCGACGCGAATGCTGAAATCGTCAGACGACATCGGCGAAGCCCTTGCGCGTGCGTTCGAAGCAGGCAAACGCCAGCCACGCGAACAGCGACGCGACCACTGCATACAGGGCGAGGTGATCCCAGCGCGGCGCCCTGCCCCAGATCAGCACTTCCTGCGAAGCTTCCGCAATGACGGTCAGCGGATTGAAATAGAGCGCGAAGCGGTAGCGCTCCGGAATCAGCGTGGCGGGATAAAGAATGGGGGCCAGGAACATCAGCGCCGTGGTGACAATGCCCACTGCCTGCTTCAGATCACGCAGGTATACGCCCAGTGCAGCCAGCAGCCAGACCGCTCCGGCGACAAACGGCAGAAAGCCGGCGACAACGATCGGAAAAAAAATCGTCGTCCACGGGATGTGACCCATCACCAACGGCGAGATCACCAGCAACGCGATCGTGGACACGCACAGGTGAAACAGCGCGGAGCCGAGCGTGCTCCAGGTCAGCGTTTCCAGCGGAAACACCACGCGCTTGACAAAGTTGGTGTTCTCGACGATCAGCGTGGTGGCGCGATTGGCGCATTCCGAAAAAAACGTGTTGATGTTCAATCCGGCGAACAACACGATCGCGTACTGGAACGGATTGGTCGTCTGCGCGTTCCAGTGTGACTTGAAGACCACGCCGAACACGAACGTGTAGATCGCCAGCATCAGCAACGGATTGAAGAACGACCACAGCAGACCCGCGAACGAACCCCGGTATCGCGCCGCCACGTCCCGCCGCGCCATATGCACCACCAGCGCGAAATGACGGGACAGCGCGAGATATGGCGAAATCGGGTCTGCCAGCCGATAGGCGGATGTCGTCATGGAAAGTGCGGCTCCTCCGTATCGCGAAGCTTCGGCTGCAAGGGGCGCAAGCCATCGCCGACGGCATGTGCCTGAGTACCGCCAGACCCGCCAAAAGGTTGCTTGTGCTGACATCGGCACGAACCGCGCCCCCTCGAGGCGCACAACCTTTGCGGCGCAGCCAGGCACCTATCCGCGATCGCGATCGACCGTCGAAGAATGCGGCCGCACATCCATCCGGATGTGCAATGAAACGGGAGCGGATGTGCACTGATGGGAGTCACCCGAGTCCTGCTTGCCAGCGTGTCGATCGGGTGCGCCATTGCGGCGCTGTCGATCCCCCGCCACGCCCATGCGCAGACCGCGCACTCCAAAGGTCTCTCGAGTGCGCTGACGGAACAGGATTTCCGGCGCATGCTGCCGGCGACGGATATGCGCAGCGACACCGCGGCGCAGAATCCGCACGCGCATGCTTTCGTCAGCGGGCCGGCAACGCCATTCGATGCGGCATCAATTCCGAAAAACCCGGCCGCTCCGGATGCGCTGGCGGTCGGAGCGAAGACCTGCATCGCCTGTCATTCGTTGGAAAACGTGCACGCCTCGCACTCGCTGCACCTCGCCGCGTTCCGGTCCGGCGCCGCGGGCAGCGGACCCGACGGCGCATGCGAGTCCTGCCACGGACCCGGCTCCGCTCATGCGAAGAGTCCGACCACAGCGGGCCTGATCATCGCCTTCACACGCGATTCGAAAACGCCCATCGATGCACAAGCCGGTGTGTGTCTCGGCTGCCATGCGGGCGGTGCGCGGCAGGACTGGATCGGTTCGGTGCACCAGTCGCGCGGACTCGCGTGTACCGATTGCCATAATCCGATGGCGCGACTCTCGCCGGAAGGCGTGCTCGCGAAAAGTTCGATCAACGAAGTCTGTGCTACCTGCCACCGCGACGTGCGCGACAAGTTCAACCGCCGCTCGCACATGCCGCTACCGGAGGGGCAGATCTCCTGCGTGGATTGCCACAACCCGCACGGCACGCTGACCGCCGACCTACTGAAGACCGACACGGTCAACGAAACCTGTTACACCTGCCACGCCGAGAAGCGCGGGCCGTTCGTGTTCGAACACGCGCCGGTGCGCGAGAACTGTCTCACCTGCCACGACCCGCACGGCTCCAACAACCAGACGCTCCTGGTGCTGCCGGTGCCGATGCTGTGCCAGCAGTGTCACACCATGACGGGACATCCCAACGACCTACAGACGGTGGCCGGGCTCGCCAAGGGCCCGACGCCGGACGAGCGCCTGATCGGACGCGCGTGTCTTTCCTGTCACACCAACATCCACGGCTCCAACAATCCGTCCGGTTCCAGGTTTCACGAATAGCGATGCGCGCGAGATCACTGCGCAAATTCGTTCCGCTGTCCGTCGCCATCGCAGCTTGTCTGGCGGCGGCGACGTCGCACGCTGGCTCCAGCGACAGCGCGCGCGTCGGCGATCTGCAATATGGCAACGCACTGGATCCGACCGGCTGGGCGCCGCTGACATGGCCGGATCCCAACGGATTCTCGTGGTTGCACGCCGGCATAATGCGCACCTCGAGCGGTGCGTTGTATCCCTATCCGCCGCTGCGTGATGACGATTCGCAGTTGCACAGGAGTGGGGACTGGAACTCGTGGGGCTTGTTGCAGCTCGGATTTTTGCGCACAACCGGCGACGATGACGCCGAGTTCTTCCGCCAATACAGCGATTGGAAGAACGGTTTCGCGCTCGGCCTGCTGGCGCTGTACGCGGAAAATCCGCAAACCGGCCAGTACCTGGAATTCCGCGGCAGCCGCTTGAGCGGCGACGATCAGTACTGGCGCCTGCGCACCGGCGAATACGGCAAGTACAAGATCGAAGCGTTCTATCGCGACATCCCGCACACCGCCACGACCAACGCGTATCCGCTGTGGAACGGCGTGGGCGGCACCGACCTGACCTTGCCTGCGCCGCTGGTTCCGGGCGGCAGCACGCCAGCGCAAGTGGCGTCAGCGGAACAGACGCGCCCGCGGCAGACGATCGGCACGACGCGCACGCGCGCGGGATTGAGCATCGAGGGCACGCTCTACCGCAACTGGATCGGCTACGCGTCGGTGAGCAACGAGCACCGCAACGGCACGCAACTGTGGGGCGGCTCGATGTTCTTCAACTACTCGATTCCTGATGACGGCGGCGTACTGGAAACCGTGCGGCCGGTGGATTTCACCACCACCGATGTCAGCCTGGGTCTGCGCAACGTCGGCGCCGTCTGGCAGTTCAACGCGGCGTACACGGGTTCGTTCTTCCGCGACCACCAGGACCGGCTCGATTACCAGAGTCCATTCCAGTTGCGCAACGTGGCGGGCGTGCCGCAGATCGCCCATATCTATCAAGGTCAGTTCTCGCTCGAACCCGACAACGACTACCACAACCTTCGTCTGGAACTTTCGCGCAGCCTGAAGTGGAACGGCCAGCTTTCGGTGGCCGCGGCCTGGGGCACGATGCGGCAGAACGACGCGTTGAGCCCGCCGGTCAACTGCACCGGCACTGGCGGCATTTTCATCTCGCCTCAAAAGGATTACACCTTCAACTGCGCGGACTGGAACACCACGGCCGCGTTGTCGCAGCAAACCGCCGATGCGCGTATCGATACCGGTCTGCTGGATGCGAGGATCACGCTTCGCCCTTCGCCGAAGTTCGGCTGGCATGCCGGGTTGCGTTGGTATCGCGAGGACAACAAGACCAACTACCTCGCCTTCAATCCGCTGACGGGGCAATACGGCTACATCGCCGACAACGGCGCACAAGGCAGCATCGTGCCGGGCAAGCTCGGCATCTTCGACCCACGCAATCCGCTCTATTGGTCCTACGTCACGCAGGTGCGTTCGATTCCGTTCGCGTACGCCGACACGATTTTCGACACCGGCGTCGACTGGCGCTTGAACGACAACAACTCGCTGAGCCTGACCTACAGTTTCGATCGCGACCAACCGAAGCATCGCGAACGCTCGCTGGTCAACGAGCAGCGGATCAAGCTGGCGTGGGTCGATCGTGCGCTCGGCAAGGGCACGCTGCGTTTCAGCTA
>DATFCO010000256.1:0-4452 GCA_035253005.1 Rhodanobacteraceae bacterium | reverse complement strand
GAATTTCCGCGAGTCCGTGCAAGCGCTGTCGATGTTGTGCGCATCGCCGCGCTTCGTGCGCGGCGATGATTGGCCGCACGCGATCTCGAGCGAAATCCTGCAGCAGTTCGCCACCGATCTTCGCAGCGATTACCGCGGCACACTGGAACGTTTTCTCGCATTGGAAGCGCTCGGCAGCGATTGCGCGCAGGAAGACCTGCGGCGGCTGCGCCGCGACGCACTGCACGATGATGCGCCGGACGTGCGTGCGCTATGCGATGGACTGGAGGTACTCGAGCACACCGATCTGCGCCCGCGATTGTATGCATTGCAGCGGCAGAACGTGTGGATCGCCGGGCGACGCGACCGCCTGGTGCCGTGGCAGGCGATGCAGTGGAGCGCCCAGCAGTGCCGCGGCGCATTCGTCCGCATCGAAGGCGGCGGGCACGCGCCTTTCATCGGACATGCGGAGGAGGTCGTGCGCGCGTTGCAGCCATTGATCGAGCGCGTTTCGAACACCGCCGGCGCGCAAACGGCACAACGCGGATGAGCACGTACCGCATCGATCATCGGCAGGTGCGGCGCGCCTTCGCGCGTGCCGCGACGAGCTACGAACAGAACGACGCGCTGCAACGCACGGTGCAGTCGCGTCTGCTCGAGCGCCTGGACTATTACGAGGGCACGCCGCGGTGCGTGCTGGACGTGGGCTGCGGCACCGGCCGCGGCGCGGCGATCCTGAAACGCCGCTGGCCGGATGCGCACGTGATCGCGCTGGACATCGCGCTGCCGATGCTGCAACTGGCGCGCCGGCACGGTGGCTGGATGAAGCCTTTCGCGCGCGTTTGCGCCGATGCACCGCGACTTCCCTTGACCGATCGCAGCGTGGACGTGCTGCATTCGAGTCTCTGCATCCAGTGGTTCGAGGATCCGCTGCCGCTGTTTTCCGAATTCGCGCGCGTGTTGAAACCGGACGGTTTTCTCGCGCTCACCACGCTCGGTCCCGACACGCTGCAAGAGTTGCGGCGAGCCTGGGCCGCGGCGGACGGAACTCATCCGCATGTCAGCCGCTTTCTGGACATGCACGATCTGGGGGACGCTGCGTTGGCGGCAGGTTTGCGCGATCCAGTGCTGGATGTGGATCACCTGCAGTCGCGCTATGAGTCGCCGCGCGATCTGTTGCGCGAACTGAAAGGCCTGGGCGCGACCAACGCGGACACGCAACGGGAGCGCGGGCTGACCGGAAAGGCGCGCTTCGCGCGGATGCTGGAAACGTACGAAGCTGCGCGCGTGAACGGCGGCGTGCCGGCGACCTGGGAAGTGATCGAGATGCACGCATGGGGCGCGCCGGAAGGCCAGCCAAGGCGCGCGGGCGAAGGTGAGATCGCGACGTTTCCGATTGAGAAACTGCGAAGAGCAAAACCGTAAAGTCCCTCTCACCCGCCAAGCGCTTCGCGCTTGTCTCCCTCTCCCCTGCGGGGAGAGGGTGGGGGTGAGGGGGCTGCGCTGTCGCGTGTGTCCCACCGCAATCCCAACTTTTTTGCCAGCTTGATCGCATCGAACGGCGCTTTCACCTTGGCGTCGTTGTCGAAGTAGCAATAGATGTCGCGCGCGTTGCGCGCCTTCGGCTTCGCCGGCGTGATCAGATGCGCATCGTCCGGCTGCGAGCCCGAGCTCCATGCGCGGATGCGCGCGGCCCAGCGTGCCAGCGCCGCATCGGTGTAGCCGCTGACGTAAAGCTGCTCATCGCCGTGCAGGCGCAAGTAAACGAAGTCCGCGGTGACATCTTCCACATAAGGCCACTTGCCCGCGGTATCGGCCACCACCAGCGCGATATTGTGCTGCCGCAACAGCGCGACGAAATCGCCGTTGAGAAAACTCTCGTGCCGAATTTCGATCGCATGGCGCAGGCGGCGTTTGCGATCGATCGACAATCGCACTCTGCCTTTCATACGATGATCGCGGCGCCGGGCCAGCTTCAGCGCCGACTCGGTGTCGCGCGGCAGGCGCTCGAAAAAACGGGCGAACCGGTCGTGGTCGTAATGAAAGCTGGCTGGAAACTGCCACAGGACCGGCCCGATTTTCTGCCGCAGCTCGAACACACCCGATGCGAAGAAGTTCGCCAGCGGCGCATCGATTTCACGCAGCCGCTTGATATGCGTGATGAAGCGCGGTGCCTTGATCGCGAACACGAAATCGCTCGGCGTGTCCTCGCGCCAGCGCGCGTAGCTCTGCGGAGTTTGCAGCGAATAGAACGAGCCGTTCAATTCGATCGTCGGAAAGCAGCGCGAGGCGTAATGCAGTTCCGAATGTTGCGGGAGGTCCTTGGGGTAGAACACGCCGCGCCAAGGCGGGTAGCGCCAGCCGGAAATGCCGATGCGGATCTTCGCCATCCGCGCCATTGCAGCGCGGATAGGCTGACAATCACGTGAAAACGCCGGGCGTCATTTCTCGCCGACGACCAATATCGTGAAACTCCCCGGCACCACCGGCGGGCGCGCGTGCGGGTTGTCGGCGCTGGGCGCGGGCTTCGGTCCGAACTGCGCGGCGGAAAGAAAGACATCGCCGCCCGGCCGCAGCGCCATCGTGCGCGCGCTCTTCTGCGTCGGCACGTTCTGCACGACGGTGAAGTGATCGGCATCGTCTTCGTGCACGACGGTCAGCGTTCCGCTTTCGCCGTTGGAACTGAAAGCCAGTTGCCGCTGCGGATCGAACGCCGCGGCGTCGGGTCCATCGCCGATCGGCACGCTGGCGACCGCCGTTCCGGATTCCGCATCGGTCACGGCCATATTTTGGTTCTGGCAGACCGAGAACAAGCGATGGTGTGCAATGTCGATCGCGAGGCCGGAAGGCTCATCGCAATTTTTCAATTGCCAAGTGGCCGTGACTTTCATCGCGTGCGGATCGATCTCGACCAGATCGCCCTTGTCTTCGATGTTGTCGTACACGTGACCGCGTCCGTCGCTCACCGCGAATTCCGGCTTTCCCGGCAGCGCGATCTTTCCGAGCAGCTTGCCGTTCGCGGCATCGATCACGCTGGCGTCGTGACTGTGGCCGTTGAAGGTGAAGACGTGTTTCGAATATGGGTCGTACAGGATCGCATCCGGATTCTCGCCGTTCACCGGAACGGTTTGCAGCGTCTTCAAATTCGAAGGATCGAACACCGATACCGTGTTCGCGCGTCCGTTGCTGATGAAGCCGCGATGCAGATCGTCCGCGAGCGCGATGCCGTGCACACCGGAGAGTCCATCGACTTCACCGATCTGTTTACCACTTTTCGCATCCAGCACCACCACGCGATCGGAGCGGCTGATGTAGACGCGCCCGGCGTCGTAAGCCAGATAATCCCAACCGCCTTCACCGCCGATTTGCCATCGCTGGCTGACGTGCCAGCTCGGCGCGGCCGACGCCGCTGCCGACACTGCGAAAACCAAACCCGCGACGATCTGTCCCGATCCCATTTGTTTTGTCATGGCTCGCTCCTTTCGAATGCGGATGGACGCAACGCACCACTATCCTATGCCTCTCTTTGCGATCGCTTAATCCCGATGCCCGAACGCAACGCCACCCGACGCGCGGCCTGGATCGCGCTGGCCGTGCTCAGCGTGGTGTGGTCGCTGAACTGGACGGTGATGAAGTGGGCGCTGGATTTCTGCGGCCCGTTCAATTTCTGCGCGCTGCGATACATATTCGGAACGGCGGTCTTGTTCGCGCTGCTCGCGATCCGCCGCGAATCCTTCGCGCTGCCGCCGTTCTGGCCGACGGTGTTGATCGGCCTGGCACAGACGGCGGGTTTCCAGATCTTCGTGCAGTGGGCGCTGGTCGGCGGCGGTGCGGGCAAGACCGCATTGCTGGCTTACACGATGCCTTTCTGGATGGTGCCGCTGGCGTGGTGGTGGCTGCGCGAGCGGCCGGGCGTGCGGCAATGGTTGTGCACCGCTATCGCGGCGGCGGGATTGCTGTTCGTGATCGAACCGTGGCGCGAGATCGGCAGCGCACCGAGTGTCGCGCTGGCGCTGGCCGGTGGCCTGGCGTGGGCGATCGGTACCGTGCTCAGCAAGCGCGTTTTTCAGCGCTCGCGGGTTTCTCCGTTGCAACTCACCGCGTGGCAGATGCTGTTCGGCACGCTGGTGCTGTGCGCGGTGGCGCTGATCGTGCCGCAGCGCGCGACCGACTGGTCGCTGCCGTTCCTGGGTGCGCTCGGTTACAACGCGTTGTTGTCTTCGGGCATCGCCTGGGCGCTGTGGCTGCTGATCGTGCAACGGTTGTCCACGCAGATCGCCGGACTGACCAGTCTGGTCGTGCCGATCGCGGGCGTGCTGTTCGCGTGGGCCTTGCTGCACGAACAACCCGATGCGGCCGAATGGATCGGCATCGCGCTGATCGGCTTCGCGCTGCTGAGTTTGAACTTCACGCGCCGCTCCCCGAGTAAAGTGTGCAATCATCCCTGATTGCCAAGATCAAAAAGCGGCCATC
>DATFCO010000255.1:0-2100 GCA_035253005.1 Rhodanobacteraceae bacterium | reverse complement strand
GCGCTGCCGGGCGTGCACGTCAACGGCAAGCAGACGCTAGGCGAGAACATCGCCGACGTTTCCGGTCTGACGGCCGCCTATCGCGCGTATCACTTGTCGTTGAGCGGGCAGCCTGCGCCGACGCTGGATGAACTGACGGGCGATCAGCGTTTCTTTCTCGCCTTCGGCCAAGCCTGGCGCAGCAAGACACGCGACGCCGCGTTGCGCCAGCAACTCGCCACCGACGTGCACGCGCCCGCGCGGTTCCGCGCCGAGACCGTGCGCAACATCGACGCCTGGTACGAGGCCTACAACGTGCAGCCGGGGCAGAAGCTGTATCTGGCGCCGAAGGATCGGGTAAAGATCTGGTGAGCGATCGACGCTCGGGCTCGGCCGCGCGCCGCGGCAGGAATCACGCTGCGTTCAGCGGTCGGGCATGATAGGTTGCGCACACATCGAATAAGGGAGATTTGATCATGCTGAAGCGACTCATCTTGCCCGCCGCCCTGCTGTTGTCAGCGAGCGGCGCTTTTGCCCAGCAACCTGCGCAGGGCACGGCTCCGGCCAACACTGCCGAGAAACCGGCGCAGCAGAAGCTGACTCCGGAACAGCAGCAAGCGATCGTCCAGTTCCGTCAGCGCATGGCGAAGAATGCATTGGGCGTCGCGCAGACGGTCGATCAGGGCAATATCGGATCGCTTTGGGACCAGTCGTCCGACATCATGAAGCAGGCGGTGACGCGCGACGCGTTCATCGCGGGCGTGCAGGCGGAGCGCGCCAAGGCGGGAAAGATGGAATCCCGCAAGCTGGCGCTGATGTTTCGCTCCGTTTCGAAGGGGGACAAGAATCTTCCTGCCGGAACCTATTTCAACGTGAAGTTCGCGACCAAGTTCAGCAACAGCCAGCAGCCGATGCTCGAGACGGTTTCATATCATTTCGACAAGGACAATCAGGTGCGTTTGTCGGGCTACAGTCTGCAGACGATGCCCGCTCCGGCCAAGGCCGCCTCGAAGTCCCGATGACGAATCCGGCGCATCCGGCCGGGTGGCCGGATGCGCTTCACGCGATCCCCAACCCTTCGATTTCTCCCAGCGCCGCGCCGTCGAATCCGGCCAGCGTCGCGAAAGTACGTCCGCGTTCGGCGTAGTCCTTGAACCGGTCGAAGCTGGGCGCGCCGGGCGACAGCAGCACAACCCCGCCGGGTGGCGCGAGTTCGGCGGCACGTGCAACAGCATTTTCGAAATCGTCCGCGCGTTCGACATGCGCGGGCACCGCGGCGCGCACCAGCGCTTCGAGAATGCGCGACGCATTCGCACCTTGAACGATCACCGCGTGCGGCGGATGCGCCGCGAGCTCGCGCGCGAAGCCGTCCCAATCCAGACCACGATCGAAACCGCCGAGGATCAACGTCGCGGCGTGATCGCCGATGCTGCGCAACGCGGCCAGCGATGCCGCGGGAGTGGTGGCGATCGAATCGTCGATCCATTCGATCCCGTTGCGGATTCCCAGTCGTTGCAGGCGATGCGGCAATGGTCTGAACGTGCGCAGCGCCAGTGCCGCCGCGCGTGCGTCGAGCCCGAACAATTCGAGCGCAGCCAGCGCAGCGCAGGCGTTGCACGCATTGTGCGCGCCGTGCAACGGCAGTCCGGATAATTCGAAAACGAGCTCCGTGCCCCGGCAAATCGCGCCTTCTTCGACATGCCAGCCGCGCGCATCGCCGAACGTGACGCGATGCGGATGCGCGGCCGTGTGTTGCATCAGCAATGGCGATTGCGCGTCCACCAGCAGCGTGCGCGACACATCCGCGAGCTTCAGTTTGTCGACGACATAGCGCTCGCGCGTGCCGTGCCAGTCCAGATGCTCCTCCTCCAGACTGACGATCACGCCGACTTCCACCGGGCCCGCATCACCGGTCTGGAAACTGGACAGCTCGATCGCCCAGAGATCCGCGCTTTGCGCATCCAGCTCGAGCAGTGGCACGCCGATGTTGCCCGCCAGCGCGGTGCGGATTCCCAAGTGCCGCGCGCAGTGCGCGAGCATGGCGGTGGTAGTGCTCTTGCCCTTAGTGCCGGTGACGGCGATCACGCGCGCATTCGGATTTTCTCCGAACCACAGCGCGGT
>DATFCO010000254.1:0-2874 GCA_035253005.1 Rhodanobacteraceae bacterium | reverse complement strand
GATTCACCGCGCCGCGAGTGCGGCAATGCAGATCTCTCCGCCGGCCTTGCTGAAATCTCCGCTTGCAAGGTCGCTGGCTTCCAGACCGAGCAAGGCTTCGCACGAATCCTTGCCGCGCACGACATCCACCCAGCGCAACTGCCCGCCTTTCTCGCCGGAGTAGAACGCCTGATCGCCGTATCCCGCAACGGGTGTCAGGCCGTTGCTCCGGTCCCGTTCCATCGATTCGTTGCCGGCACGCAGGATCACGGTCACACGCTTGCCGTTCGAATCGAAGATGCAACTGACATAGGTCGGATCGTCGGCGTAGGCGTCGTCGGTGCGGCTGTCGTCGGCCTTGAACAGGCTCAGCGGGATTTTCACCTTCGATTGAACCGCAGGCTGCAATTTCGCGCACCAGGCTTTGGCGTCGACGCTGCGCGGGGGATCGTTCGCCTTCGCCGGTGCGCCCGGTGCGTCGGCCGCCGCGGCTAACGTGCCGGAAACGTTCGAACATGCCGCCAGCGCGAACAGCAGCGACGTGAGCGCGATACGGGGCGACAAAAGGTAGTTTTTCATTTCGGCTCTCCGTCTCGGTTTCCGGTGCCGCTTTTTTCGATAGGCGCCCCCGGATGCGGAATCGCTGCTTTTACGTGACCCGGTGGAATCGGTTGCGGGTTCAGCGCCTGCTTGCCACCTACGAAGATGATTCCATGCGCGGTTTTCGCTTCGTGCTGCGCGCGCAAGTCGTAGCCGGATGCGGACGCCGCGGGCGCGGGTCCGCCGGAATGCGTCGAGTGCGAGGCATACGCTGTCTCGGATCGATAGTGGTGCGTCGTTGTCGCGTGCACGGGAGTGACGGCAGTTGCGTGCGCGTAGGTGCGAGGCTTGTTCGCATGTATCGGCGACACTGCGGTCGGTGCGTGCACGCTCGACTCGATCGCCACGGGATGATGCGTCTGCATCGGCCCGGGAATGCAGTGACCGGCCTTGCTGCGGTAGCCCGGCGGACAATCCGCCGAGGCGGTTTGCGCGATCAGCGCGCCGATCACGCACGCGGCGATGACCAGGCCGCGGCGATTCGATTGAACATTGCGAGATTGCATGGTGCTTCTCCTCGATAAAGCGCGCTGCGCTTACGGTTTTCTCCCCGAATCGAAATCGTCGGCGGACAGCACTTCGAAACTGCCGCCCCACGGATGCGCGTAGTCCGCGCTGTGGATGAAGTTCTGCGTGGTGCCGAAATAATTGTTCCGGCCGGGCAGGATCTGGATCATCACCAGCCCGCCGCGCTGCGCATCGATCGCGCCGGCGTGCGCGGCAGCCGCGCAAATCGATGACGCATCGGTGTACGGCCCGCTGCCCGTCACGGATTCGGGCATCGGCTTGCCGGCCGGACAACGGAACAGATAGCTCTTGCCGTTCATGCCGCGCAGGTTCAAGTCCAGCGGGCTGGTGCGCCAGTCCAGCGCCGCCAGCGTTTGCGCGGGATGCGCGTGCCGACACCCGCCGAGCGTGATAATCAGCGCGAGCATCGTCAGTTCGCGAATGGCTTGCATGGCGGCGATCCCGTGTCGTCGTTCCTCACTGCGCGGTCGGGTTGGCGTCTCTCATCGACTCGAGCCTGCCGAAATCGATCTGCGCCAGCGCGCTCTTCAACGCGTCCATGTCGACATTGTTGCCGTCGACTTCCACGCCGTAACGTTTTGCGACGATCAGCGACAATTCGCCGTGCTTCGCTTGCGCGTCCCACTTCTCGTGCACGTTCTGGCCGCCGATCGTTTCGTTCTTCTCGTAGCTGTCGCCCTGTTCCGACTGCTGCGAGTTCGCCATTTCGGCGATGCCGGCCAATCCGGAAACGGCGGCGGCATCGGTGATGGAAACGCTGACGTGCGCGTCGTTTGCGCCGTTGAAGTCGACCTGCGCGGAGGTTTCCTTGATGCCCATGCCCTGATTCGCATTGCCTTGCGGCGTGCCGCGCTGCATGCCGGAAAGCGAACTCGGCAGCATCGATTCGAGCACGTGGAAATCCACCGGGTCGTGGCGATGCGCGCCGCCCAGCGAACTGCCGAGCGCGCCGAGCAAGCCGCCGACCGCGCCCATCGCCTGTTGGGTGTCCTGCGCGCTCGGCCCACCGTTGTTGCCTTCGGCGTTGTGGTGCTCGCCGATCTGCTGCCCGGCTTGCGCGACATTGTTCAACGCCCTGCCGATGTCCGATTTGCCTTTCGCGTCGGTGCCGAGGATGTTGCCGATCACGTTGCCGGCGGTTTGAGCGCCTTGCTGCTGCGCGCCCGCGTCCGATGCGCCCTGCGAGGCGTCCTGCGCTTGCGACGAGGTCTGCTCGTCGCCACCCGCCAGGGCGCGCACCTTGCTGGCGACGATGTGGAAGGCCGTATAGATGCCGACCACGAACAGCAGGAGGATTCCGAAGATCACGCCGAGCACGATCAGCGCGGTCTTGTTGCTGCCGGATGTCGGCGCGGCCGCAACTTGCGCGGGTGCCGCGGCGGCCGCGGGTACGGCTTGACTCAGTGCGGTGCCGCATTGCACGCAAAAACGCGCGCCTTCGGTGTTGGCGTGTTGGCAGTTATGACAATTCATGGTCGATTCCTCCGATTGAGGTGCTGGCCACTCGGGCATCTCGCCCGCAAGGCCGCATCTTCAATTACGTGATTCCCTGTCTTTCCCGACAGCCGTGGCTTTGTTCGTGTTGTCCGAGGGCCACGGCGCTGCGAGCGGCAAGCTCAGAACGCTCGGGTGTGTGCGGTCATGGAACACCCTGATGTGCGCGACGCGCGCGTCGGCGGTCCGCTCGTAACCGATGCGGCCGCCGGTGTTGTAGTTCTTCTGGTAACTGGCCGAGTTCAGCGGCGCGATCGTCACGCGCAGGCGCGC
>DATFCO010000253.1:0-28069 GCA_035253005.1 Rhodanobacteraceae bacterium | reverse complement strand
CGCAGCGCGTACCCCACCTGACCATTGGCGCCCAGCAACAGAATGCGCGCGGCGCTCATGGATCGTACGCAGGCAATTCGTCGGCAGGCACTTCGGAAAGAAATGGCGTGATCTTGTCCTTGTCAGAGAGCAGCGGCTCGGTCACCGGCCAGTCGATCGCGAGGGTTGCATCGTTCCATCGCACGCCCGCATCCGCAGCGCGGTCGTACACGGCCGTGCATTGATACACGAAAGTGGCGTAATCGCTGACGACGCAGAAGCCGTGCGCGAAGCCTTCCGGTATCCAGAACTGGCGCTTGTTGTCGGCAGTCAGCATGGCAGCGGTCCAGCGGCCGAAGCTGGGCGAGCCGCGGCGGATGTCGACCGCCACGTCGTACACCTCGCCTTCGAGCACGCCGACCAGCTTGCCCTGCGGCTTCGGCCACTGGTAGTGCAACCCGCGCAGCACGCCTTTCATCGAGCGGGAGACGTTGGATTGCACGAAGCGTGCTTCGATACCGATGCCTGCGTATTTCTCCGCGTTGAAACTCTCGTAGAAGAATCCGCGCGCGTCGCCGAACACCGCCGGTTCGACGATGCAACAACCGGGCAGATCGGTATCGATGCGCTTCAATTGCGGCGCGCTGCTCATCGCGCGACTCCCTGCTCGATGAGTTGCAGCAGGTACTGCCCATAGCCGCTCTTCACCAGCGGTGCGGCCAATTCTCGCAACTGTGCGGCATCGATCCAGCCGTTCTGGAACGCGATCTCTTCCGGACAGCACACTTTCAATCCCTGCCGGTTTTCGACAGTGGCGATGTAATTGCCGGCATCCATCATCGATTCGTGCGTGCCGGTATCCAGCCACGCGTAACCGCGGCCGAGCTGCTCCAGCATCAGCGAGCCATCTTCCAGATAGCAGCGATTGAGATCGGTGATCTCCAGTTCGCCGCGCGCGGACGGTTTCAACTGCGCGGCAAAATCGCACACGCGTTCGTCGTAGAAATACAGACCGGTGACGGCGTAATTGGATTTTGGTTTGTCCGGTTTTTCTTCCAGTCCGATCACGCGGCCGGAGCCGTCGAACTCGGCAACGCCGTAACGCTGCGGATCTTTCACCCAGTAGCCGAACACGGTGGCGCCGCGCGCGCGCGAGGCCACGCGCTGCAGCAGTTCGGTCAGGCCGTGACCGTAGAAGATGTTATCGCCCAGAATCAGGCAGCTGGATTGCCCCGCGATGAAATCGCGGCCGATCAGGAACGCCTGCGCCAGCCCTTCCGGCGCGGGTTGCACAGCGTACTCGATTCTGATTCCCCAGCGCGAGCCGTCGCCCAGCAGGTTCTTGAACAGCACCTGCTCGTGCGGCGTGTTGATCACCAGCACCTCGCGGATGCCGGCCAGCATCAGCACGGACAGCGGATAGAAGATCATCGGCTTGTCGTACACCGGCAGCAATTGCTTGCTGATCGCCTGCGTCACCGGATACAGGCGCGTGCCGGAACCGCCGGCGAGGATCATTCCCTTTTTCGTGTTCACGCCGTCACTCCGATGCGTTCCAATCGATAACTGCCATCCAACACACGTTTCACCCAATCCTGGTTGTCGAGATACCAGTCCACCGTGCGTGCGATGCCGGTCTCGAAACTCTCTGCCGGCTGCCAACCGAGTTCGCGTTGCAGTTTGGACGAATCGATCGCGTAGCGGCGGTCGTGGCCGGGGCGGTCTTTCACGAATTCGATCAGCGTTTCGTGCGCGCTGCCATCCGGCAGGGGCGCGCGCGCGTCCAGCAGCTTGCAGATCGTGCGTACCACATGGATGTTCTCGCGTTCCGCGTTGCCGCCGACGTTGTAAGTCTCGCCCACTCGCCCGGCTTCCAGAACGCGGTCGATGGCGGCGCAGTGGTCCCGCACGTACAACCAGTCGCGAACGTTCCGGCCGTCGCCGTACACCGGCAGCTTCTCGCCCGCCAGCGCTTTCGCGATAGTCAGCGGGATCAACTTCTCCGGAAACTGGTACGGCCCGTAATTGTTGGAGCAATTGGTTGTCAGCACCGGCAAGCCATAGGTGTGGTGGAAAGCGCGCACCAGATGATCGCTCGCGGCCTTCGATGCCGAGTACGGAGAATTCGGCGCGTACGGAGTGGCCTCGGTGAATTTGCCGGTGGCACCGAGCGAGCCGTACACCTCGTCGGTGGAGACGTGCAGGAAGCGGAAGCCCGAATGCGTGTCGCCTTCCAGCGATTTCCAGAAATCGCGCGCGCATTCCAGCAAGGTCAACGTGCCGACCACATTGGTTTCGATGAAAGCGGCGGGACCATCGATCGAGCGATCGACGTGCGACTCTGCGGCGAAATTGACGATGGCATCGGGCTTGTGTTCGGCCAACAATTTCGACACCAGCGCGCGATCGCCGATGTCGCCGTGCACGAAGGTATGGTGCGGATCGTCTTGCAGAGATCTCAGCGTGTCGAGATTGCCGGCGTAGGTGAGCTTGTCAAGATTGACGACACGCGCACCATGCGCAACCGTCCGCAAAACGAAATTGCCGCCGATGAAACCGGCGCCGCCGGTGACCAGCAGTGTCTTTCGTTTGTCGCCTGCGGGCATTTATGTGATCCGCTTCAAAGGCGCGCATTCTGCCACACGTCACCACGAGCCTCTTGTGGCACGTTCCCTGCTGAAGTTCCGATCAGTGTCTTGTCGGGAACAGGGTCATGGCCGGTGCTGCGGCGCGTAGCGTCGCAGCATCGGTCTTCTAATTCGCATAGATGTTCCCTGCGGAGCTGACGCGTTGCGTCACTTGTCGCAACGAGCCCTCGCAAGCCGCAGGATAGAAGCACCTCCTTTCGCCCCGCAAAGCTGCAAGCTACTTCGCGGAAAAGCCGCAGGAGCTGCGTCAAAGTCCACAGCGCCGAATTGGCATGGAGCCTGCATCTTTCCCCTCGAGCTTCCGCTCGTCTGGCCGGCTGGCCAGGGAGGCGGGCCGAAAGGCCCGATCAGGGGCTTCAAGAAGCTTCAGGGGTTTCCCTCAGTTAGCTAGCCAAACAGAGCACACGAGGTATTCGATATGAAAACGTTGCAGAAGGGTTTCACACTGATCGAACTGATGATCGTGGTCGCGATCATCGCCATCCTGGCCGCCATCGCGATTCCGGCGTATCAGGATTACGTGATCCGTTCGCAGGTGTCGGAAGGCGCGAGTCTTGCCGACGGGGCCAAAACCGCAGTTGCGGAGTTCTGGTCCAACAATGGCAAGTTGCCGGCCAGCAATGCGTCGGCCGGCTTGGCGGGCGCGGCATCAATCGAAGGCAAATATGTGTCCAGCGTCAACGTCGCCAGCGGTGCCATCGTGGTCACATATTCAAATGCCAATTCGGGTGGCATGCAGCATGTCGCCAACTCCGCGATCAATGGTCTGCGTCTGACCTTCTCGCCGGTCACCGGCGGTAGCGCAGGCAGCATCGCTTGGCATTGCAGCCCGAATACCGGTGCCGCGACTCCGACCAACATCCCGGTCAAGTATCTGCCGGCGTCGTGCCGTTACAAGAATCAGTAATACCGCGCATTGGGTTGAATTCGAAGGGCCGCTGGTGCGGCCCTTCTTTTTTTGTGGCACCCCCTCGCGCTGGTCCTGACGTATGCTTTCCTGCAATGAACACCAGGCCAAGCAACCCGTGAGCAGCCGCCGCGTTGTGCACAGGCTTACGGGAATCGCAATCGCGGCCGTATTGGCGCTGCTGTTGTTTTGTGCTTGGGAAATCTACAAACCGGGTTTGTCGGGGGATTTCCTTTTCGATGACTTCGCGAATTTGCCGGCATTGGGCGCCACAGGCCCGATTGACAACGCCTCTGCATTGTTTCGTTACCTGACTTCCGGCGGCAACGATCCGATCGGACGCCCGCTGACTCTCGCCACTTTCCTGATCGACGCTCGTGATTGGCCGGCGAGCCCTTATTCTTTCAAGCAAACCAACCTTTTTTTGCACCTGCTCAATGGCGCGCTGCTCTTCATCGTGCTTTGGCGATTGGGCGAACACTTGCGGCTCTCGCGTCGGCAAGCACAGGGGCCGGCCTTGTTCGGAGCGGGATGCTGGCTGCTTCACCCCTTGTTCGTCTCCACTACGCTTTACATCGTGCAGCGTGAAGCCATGTTGCCGGCTACTTTCGTCTTGCTCGGATTGCTCGGCTGGATGGCAGCGCGCGATACGTTTGCGCGAGGGCATACGGACCGCGGGATGATGGGTTTCGTCCTCGCAGCATGGGGGTGCACCGCGCTTGCAGCCTTGAGCAAAGCGAACGGGGCGCTGCTGCCCCTGTTGCTGCTGATAGTCGAATGGGTGATCTTGAGTCCAGCGCAGCCGTTGTCGCCCTCCTCCGCTAAAAAATACAGGATCGCAGTGGCGGTCTCGCTCATCTTCCCGAGCGCCTTACTGCTGGCCTATCTTTTTTTTCAGATTCCAGGGTCCATACAGACGGCCTTGCACGCACGCGACTGGACCGTTACTCAGCGCTTGCTGAGCGAGCCGCGAGCGCTCGTGGCTTATCTCGGCTTGTTGTGGTCTCCGCGGGTTCATTCGACGGGACTGTTCACTGATGCTTTTCAAGCTTCCACCTCTTTGCTGCATCCGGTTACGACGCTGCCGTGTCTTGTCCTCGCATTGGCATTGTTGGCTCTCGGCTTCCTGTGGAGAAAGCGTCATCCCATCGTAGCCGTAGCTTTGCTGTTCTATTTCTCGGGCCAATTGCTCGAAAGCACCTGGATACCACTGGAGCTGTATTACGAGCATCGAAACTACCTGCCGGCCATGCTCATGTTTTGGCCCTTGGGAGTGGGGCTCACGCGACTTCGGATTCCACGCTGGGCCGTAATTCTTGCGGCTCTTCTGATCCTTTGCTCGCTGGGCACGTTGACTTACTTGCGCGTTTCGATTTGGAGTAACGGCTATCGTCAAGCATTGACGTGGGCAGCATTCAATCCGGACTCTGCCCGAGCACAAGCCAATGCGGCGCAATATGACCTAGCGCACGATCGTCCACACCTGGCGGCGGCCCGGCTCGTCGACGCACTGCACGAACACCCTGAGGACTTGCAAATTCTGCTCAACCTGATTGGCGCCGAATGCAATTTGGGCACATTGCGGCCGGAGACGCTGACCGAGACGCGCCAAGCCCTGACGAATGCGAAGCAAAGTACGGACCTCGTCTTCAAGTGGTTTGACCAAGCAATCGATATAGCGAACTCGCATCGCTGTCGCGGGTTTAATGTGTCCGCATTGCAAACTCTGATCGACGCGGGGGAACGTAATCCATATTGGCAGGGAATTAGAGGCAGGCAGCAGGACTTGGCGCACTTGCAAGGAACGCTGGATCTCGCCTCAGGTGCCGCCCAGCAGGCGCTACGCGAGTACGATCGCGCGTTGTCGATCTCGCCCACGCCAGACGCTGCGCTTGAGCAAGCAGCAAGTCTCGGGCGCCAAGGCTATCCCGAACTGGGACTGATGCACTTGGACTACTGGGCCCTCCTGCCGCCCCCGGCTAGACCCGACGTGGGCATGCCCATGATCCACGGATGGGTGTTGAAACGGCAACATTATTGGGATCACGAAGTCTCTCACCTCCGTGCAACTTTGGCGGCGGATGCGGCAGAGAAGGCGCGCCATGAAGCTGTCGCGCGATCCACTGACTGAGCGCAGATCGGACTCTTTACGTGAAATCGAATTCCACAATCGCTTTTTTTGCTCTCACAGGGGTGGTGGTGCTTACCGGAGCAATATATTGGCCCGGCCTTTTCGGCGGATTCGTGTTCGATGATTTTCCGAACATCGTCGACAACTCCGCCATTCATATCACCCACTCCACACTGGCAAACTGGGTGAACGCTGCATGGGCCTCGCCCGCCAGCGACTTGAAACGGCCCTTGGCATCGCTGACCTTCGCAGTCAACTGGTTCTTCAGCGGCAACAATCCCTGGCCGATGAAGGCGGTGAATCTCGCGATCCACCTGCTCAATGGATTGTTACTCTACTTCATGCTACGCGAGTTGTTGCGCGCGTGGAGGTCCCGAGCCGGCGAAGCGGTTGTCGATGATGAAGCCGCGCAACTTTTGATTCTCGTGGTCACTGCCGGCTGGCTGCTGCTGCCGATCAATCTGATGGCGGTACTTTACGTGGTGCAGCGCATGGAAAGCCTGTGCCAGGTATTCGTGCTGGCCGGATTGTATGTGTACTTGCGCGGCCGGCGCAGAATGTTGGCAGCCACGGGAGCGCGTGAGGAACACCTCGGATTCCTGTACGCCATCGGCGGACTGGCGCTGGGTACGGGTATCGGAGTGTTGTCGAAGGAATCTGCAGTGCTGCTGCCGGTATACGCATTCCTTGTCGAATGCACGCTGCTCGATTTCGCCTCCGCGAGCGCGCCGCGCGACCGCCGCATCCGCTGGCTTTATGTTTTTCTGCTGTTGCTCCCAGCGGCGCTCGGATTGGCCTGGTTGCTGCCGCACTCGCTGAGTCCCGCGGCTTGGGACGGCCGCAGCTTCACACTGGGTGAAAGGCTGCTGACGGAAGCCCGCGTGCTGGTGAAATATCTGCGCTGGACGGTGTTGCCGGATCCGCTGACGCTCAGTGTGTATCACGACGAGATGCCGACCTCGACCGGGCTGTTCTCACCGTGGACGACATTTCCGGCGATCCTTTTTCTCGCCTCGTTGTCGGGCATTGCCGTTTGGCTGCGCCACCGCAAGCCGCTGGTGGCGCTCGGCATCCTCTGGTTTTTTGCCGCGCAATTGCTGACCGCGACCTTTATCCCGTTGGAGCTGGTGTACGAACACCGCAACTATTTCGCTTCGATCGGTGTGCTCTTGGCGGTGTTCTCCATCTTGCTCGGTTTGCGCAGGGCCATCGCGCTGCCGATCGTGCGCGGTACGCTTGTGGCGTTGCTGCTGATGTGGTTTGCCGGTGTAACTTATTTGCGCGCCCAGGATTGGTCCAGCCCGCTGCGGCTGGCATTGGCTGAGGCCAACCGGCATCCTGATTCACCCCGCGCCAATTACGAAGCGGGACGGCTGCTGATCATTGCCTCGGATTACGAACCCGGCCCCGCAATCGAGAAGTCGAAGTTCTACCTGCGTCGCGCCGCGGCAATT
Source organism: Rhodanobacteraceae bacterium (assembly GCA_035253005.1). GTDB lineage: Bacteria > Pseudomonadota > Gammaproteobacteria > Xanthomonadales > Rhodanobacteraceae > 66-474. Next base: position 20,950 of record DATFCO010000253.1, on the reverse strand, counting down.
CCAGGCGCCTCCACCTTGCCGGAACAGGCTTTGATCATGATCGTGGATCACGAAAAGCATGGCGAGGACGCCGCACTGTGGAATGAGATGATCACGAAGCTGCGCGGTCAACCTACGACCGAAGAGGACATTTCGGCGCTGATTTCCCTGACCAATTGCAAACGCAATGGCGATTGCCACTTCGAAATTGCACCATTGCGCGCAGCGTTTTTGGCCGCATTGTCGCGTCCGAATCCGATCGCCCGCCTGTGGGCGGCCTACGCCGATTTCGCCAGTTATCTGCTGCATGACGACGAGCTGGCCATCCGCGCCATGCGCGAAGCGGTGCACAAGGCGCCAAGCGAAACCGCGTACCACGTGCAACTCGCGCACTGGCTGGCGATCCATGGCCATACGCAAGAAGCCGTGCGGGAAATCGATGCGCTGCGACGCATGGACAGCTTCGGCAGGCTGGATGCGCAGATCGCGACATTGGAAAGACAGGCGGAACACGGCGGCAGCGCTCTCGATTGATGGCATACTCCGCAAGTTCGTCGAGATGCCCGGCAATGTCCAACCAACCTGTTGATCGCCACGCTTATGATGAGGACTGGATCGCGTCCGCGTGGACGGATTCCGCCAATGAAGCCTTGTTGGCCCACGGCGACCTGACCCCCCGTCCGCGCGTGGCGCGCGCGATGGAATTGCTGCGCCTCCAGCCCGGGCTTCATCTGCTGGATATTGCCTGTGGACGCGGCGAGGTACCGGCGCTGGCAACGCGCATGGGCGCGTATGCGACCGGCATCGACTACTCCGATGCCTCGGTGGGTTTTGCCGCCAAGCTGCGCAAGGTGCTGGACGCGGAACATGCGAGCAAGCTGGGGCTGGTGCAAGGCGATGCATGCAACCTGCCGTTCGCCGATGCGAGCTTCGATCGGGTGTCGATGCTGGACATCGTCGAACACCTCGTGCCCGCGCAGCTCGAATCGATGTTTCGCGAGGTGTTACGCATACTGAAACCGGATGGTTTTGCGGTCGTGCACACGTTGCCCAACCGCTGGGTCTACGACGGCGGATATCGGGTGGCACGCACGCTGTGGCGGCGATTGCCGAAGGATCCGCGCAGCGACTATGAAAAGCGCATCCATATCAATGAGCAGGATGTCGTGCGTCTGCATCGCATGCTGACCACCGTCGGCTTGTCGCACCGGATCTGGCTGGAGCAGCACATACCCGCGCAGGCGCGCTGGCATGCCGATCAAGCCGTATACAAGGATCCGCGAGGCGATGTCTATCCATTAATGGCGCGTTGGCCGGGCCGCTTGCTGGAAATGTTCAGCAAGACGCCGCTACGGCTGGTGCTCGCCAACGACATCTTCGCCGTGCTGTGGAAAAAAGGGAACGCACCCGCCGCTGCCGGCCGGATGCCGCTGGCCTGGACGGAGCGCGCGACCTGTGCGCTGGCCGGCGGCGCGATCAACTAGTCGTCGACGGACCGGATCACGCGGAACGGATTTCCAGCGCCGAACACATCCGCAGGAACGTTTTCGCGCAGCAGCGAGCAGGCGCCGATCACCGAATTGTCACCGATCGTGACGCCATGCAGGACCACGACCTGAACCGATATCCAAACGTTGCGCCCGATCTGCACCGGCGCGGCCGCGGCCGCACGCACGTCCTGCTGACGACGCCTGCGCGAGAGTGTGTGTGCCGCCGTGTCGGTGATATACGCGTCGGCGATGTTCGACCATTCGCCGATCTCGACGCGTTGCACACACTGTATTGAGGTGCCGTTCAGTCCAGCATGATCCCCCAGCCTCACCTCGGCACCGGGTGCCAGCGTGCGGATGCAGACCGGCTTGATGGCATTCGAGATGACCAGGCAGTCGCGGCCGAATCGCACCCGGCCCGGTCCTGTTAGAAATAACGGTCCGTATACGCGCAGCATCGGGCCGGCGCGGAAATCTTTTCCCTGGCAGAAAAACAGGATCCGACACCACCATCCGCGCAGCCACGCAAAGACCCCCGGCAACAACAAGTGCGGAGATTCGGCGATGCGCTGGCGCCTGCTCTGTTCCATCTGAGAGTTCGTCACCCAAAGAGCTTATCGAATGCCGTTTGTTTTCGCGTGTGGCAGTGCATTTGCCAACAGCAGCAACGCCGTGCCGCCCCATGCCAGCGTCAGGTTGCACACCCGCAATGTCAAATAGGTTGCCAGCACGACGGGTGCAGCCACACCGCGCAGACCGAACAGGTAGATGCCCGCTGCTTCGACGGTGCCCAAACCGTTTGCGCTGATCGGCACATAAGCGATCAAGCCCGTGCTGTTGGCGGTTACCGCCACATCGAAAAGACTTCCGGGCGCCGCGTGCAAGGCGCAGAAAATCGCCCAATAACAGAAACCGATCACGAACAGTTTCACCACCGTGAGGCACGTGTTGGCCGTTACCGCACCCGAACGGGTGGAAACCACCTGATGCGCTTCGCGCAGACCGCTCAGCAGATGCGCGCGCCAGCCTCGCTTCGCATGCACGATGGTCTCGATCCGCCGCGAGAACAGATATGTCAGCAACAGCGATGCCGCCGCCGCCGCACCGACCATGCCCGCAAGCCTGGGCATGGGTTCCTCGAATATCAACAGCAAACCCGCGGAAAGCGCAAGCGTGCAGAACAGGGAAATCAGTTTGTCGACACTCAGACGGCCGACTGCCGTGGGCAACGTCAAGCCTTGCCGGCGCAAGAACAAACTGAGACCCAGCAAATCGCCGACCTGTCCTGGCACCACCTGATTCAAGGCCCATGCAGCCCAGTAGGCCGGAAAGAATGCGCTAAACCGCATCGTGCGGCCCGGCACCGCCATCAAATATGAGTTGTACGCGCCGATGACGGCGGAAATTACTATCGCCATCAGTGCGAGCAAGACCCAATGTGCATCGGCATGCCGCAGCGTTGACGCCAGCCTCGCGGGGTTAACCCACCAGACAAGGACTGCGAGTATTCCCAGTCCCGCAATCGACAACGCAACGGCTCGCAGTGGTGACCCGCGGCGCTTCACCGATACCGTTGGATCCGGAACGCCGCTCACCGCACCGCCGACGACCGCGCAAGCGCCTGCTCGACTTTCTCGGCGGCCTCTATCACCAATCGGGAGGACGCCAGGTAACTCGAAACGTCGATTGCGTTCCTGCCGGTTGCCGCATCCAGGAACGCCGCGATCTGCGCGTCGATTCCCTTGGCACCACGGCCGCGATACTTGTGCCTGCTCCGACGCAGGCCGCGACCGGTTTCCAGCGTGCGGAAATCGGTGAGGCGCGCACTGCGGTTTTCGCAGCTGACCTCGATGGTCTCGGTTGGAAATGCCTTGGCGCCGTTGGAGAGATAGAGCACGGTCGCCACCGAACCATCTTCGAAACCCAATGTGATGTGTACATTGTCCTCGCGCAAGTAACCGGCACCCGACCCGCCGAGACATTGGACCTCGACCGAAGTAGCGCGCGAGCCGGTCAGCCAGCAACAAAAGTCGATGTGGTGACACGCCTCGCCCAATATCACGCCACCACCCTGTTGAGGGTGGTGCAGCCAATGCTGTGGCGGCCGGTAACCGACATTGGCGCGATAGAGGATCGACATCGGCTGCGCGCGCGTGGCGAACGATTCACGCAGTCGCAGTGCAAGCGGCGCGTAACGCCGGTTGAACCCGACCATCAATATCTGATGCTCGTCGCGCAGCGCCGACTCGACACGGGCGAACTGCTCGCGATTCAGCGCCAGCGGCTTCTCCACGAAGACATGTTTGCCGGCAGCCAGCGCGCGCGCGGTGAGATCGGCGTGCGAATCGTGTCGCGTCAGCACAAATACCACATCGGTATCGCGATCCTCGCAGACCTCCGCGACGTCCGCCGAGGCGAACGCGAACCCGTATTTCTTGCCCAGCGCCTTGGCGCGCACGCCGGTGGCGGAAGCGATGCCGCGGAACTCGACATCGCGTTTCGCGAGCGCAGGAAGAAATTCGTTGGTGGCGTGGCTGCCCGCGCCGACCACCGCAACGCGTGGTTTGCCGGATCCGGCAATGCGCGGCGGGGCCGTTGCGCGAACGGCGAGTTCGACGCGATTGGGTGTCGAAACAGGTGCCTTGTCGTAAGTCAGCACCACGCCCAGCGATGCCTCCTCCTTGTCGCCTGAAATCAGCGCGAAGGCATCGGCGGCCTGATCGATGGAAAAGCGATGGCTGATCATCGCGTCCAGATTGACGCCACCGCTCGCGATCTGGTCCAGGAACGCAGCCATGTTCCGCTCTTCTGTCCAGCGCACATATGCCAGCGGATAGTCGTGGCCGTCTTCCTCATAGAATGGGTCGCCGGTACCGGGGCCATAAGCCATCGAAGTGCGCAGTTCCAGTTCCTTGAAGAGGAAGTTTTCGCGTGGCAGCAGCATTTCGGTGCGGCCGACCACGATCACCCTGCCCTTGCGGCGGCACAACTCGCCAGCCAGTGCGACCGGCCGGTTGTTGTCGGTGGCCGCGGTGACGATCACGGCATCCGCGCCCGCTCCCTGCGACCAAGCCTGCACCTGTTCGATCACATTCGGTGCATCGACGGCGCAGGTTTGCGCCCACCCCTCGCGCTGGGCAAGCATCATGCGATCCTTGTCGATCTCGAGACCCAGGACACGACAACCCGACGCGCGCAGCAACTGTGCGACCAGCAAACCGACCAAGCCCAGCCCAATCACGACCACGTTGTCGCCGAGTTTCACCTCGGTAACACGCAGGCTTTGCAGCGCAATAGCGCCGACCGTCGAGAATGCAGCATGCTCGACCTCCACGCCGGCCGGAATCGGCACGCACAAGCGCTTCGGCACGCACACGATTTCCGCGTGCACAGCCTGACCTTGGCCAGCACAGGCGACCAGATCGCCGACGCGTACGTGTTCGACGCCCTCGCCCACGCCGATGACTTCGCCGGCGCTGCTGTAGCCAAGCGTAAGCGGGGTTTCCAGCGCGCGGCGGGCGATGGTGTACGCGGTGAGCGGGCCCTGCGTGCGCGCCAACTGGATCACCTTCATCGCCTGTTCGGGCCGCGCGCGTGCCTTGGCCAGCAGTCCCATCTTGCCGAGTTTGACCGTACCGCCTTCGGTGCCGCTGCTGATCAGCGAACAATGATTGCGCACCAGCACGAATCGATCGCGCAATTGAGGGGGCGGCACGTCATCTGTCCAGATGCGCCCGTCGCGGAGATCTTCGAGGACCTGTTTCATGCGTTTACGCTGCTCTTGTCGATGATGTTTTGAATGGTTTCACTCGGCCGCGCACCAGAAATCCCTTGATCAGCAATTCGCGCTCGCTGTATTGGCGCAATTCCTCCCTGACCTGCGGCGTCAACAGCGCGCGACCTTCTTCCGGCAGCGCTCGCCACTCGTCGATCTCGAAAAATTTCTCGAACATCGCGCGGTATTCGTGCTCGCGCAGACCGTTGAGCCAGGAAGGAATGTCGGCGTGCCGGCGGGCGCGCAGATGATCCCATGGCGCGACCACCCGCGAAGGTCGGGTGTCCGGATGTTTCCAGGCAATATGGTGGCCCCCGGACAAGCTGGTGAAGTGGTGGACGTAGATGTAGATTCTCCCTTGCGGCTTCAGCACGCGCGTCAAATCTTTCAGCACGGCCGGCACATCGGCGATATGCTCGAACACTTCGTGCGATACGGCCAGATCGACGCTCGCGTCCGGCAGTGGAAAATGCGCGCCGTCGTACACCTTCAATTCGACCTTCTCGTGCGGCAGGCGCAGGCCGGTGGCGCGATCCAGCTCGAGATAATAGCCGCGCGCGAACAACACATCCCATGCGAACGTACGCAACGCGCGCTCCACGCCGTTCTCGCGCCGGATCTGGCGGTATTTTGCGATGCCGCGCCGCGCCGAAACCAGCTCGGTATCGACGCCGACCGCATCGGCACCCGCCGCGGCCAGCAACAAAGTCAGCCAATACGATTTACCGCAACCGATATCCAGCACGCGCTTGCCTGCCAGTGGACCTTCGTCCGAGCGCAGCCGTTCGAAAAACCCGGCATGCTCACGTGCGAAGTCACGGTTGCCGGTCAGGCCGTAGTGCAACATCGACGCGTACAGGCCGATGCGGCCGGGGAAAATCGGATCGGGCATGGCTCAGCGCGTGGCGCGAATCATCAGATGCCAACCCATCCAGCGCGACAGCAGACGATACAGCGGCAGCGGCGTCAACCGGAACACCGCGCGGTAACCTTCGCCGAACACGAAGTCAGGATGTACATCCACGTCGCGGAACCGGCCGAACATCTCCCGGATTTCCGCCATGGTGTAACGACGCACCACCGGACACAATTCGTCCTTCTCCTCGAAGGGAACCCCGAGGATGCGGTGCACTACTTCGTTCACGGAATGGCGATGGTAAAGCATGATCAATGCTTGGCCGCCGGGCCGCAGCACGCGGTAAGTCTCGTCGATGCAACGCTGGGTATCCGGTGCGTGGTGCATCACGCCGAACGAATATACGTAATCGAATGAGCCATCCGGAAATGGCAAGTGCTCGCCGTCGGCGCACAGGTATTCAATATCGAAATGCTCGCGGCGCGCGCGGCGATTCGCAGTCGCGGGCGCAACCACCGTTAGATCCAGCGCGGTAACGCGCAGGCCATGACGTGCCATTTGCGCGCTGTCCAGGCCTACGCCGCATCCGACTTCCAGCACGCTCGAGCCCGGCCGCATCGACGTGATCCATGGCATCAGATGCCGATGCGAGCGATAGCGCTGCCCTTCCAGATCCTCGAAATAGGTGTCGGTTCCACGAACGGCTTCGGTGACCGCGCGTCCCTGGATGCGCTCGGCGTTGACATTGCGCGTCCAGAAGTCGGATACCTTGCGGACCAGACCTGGTGTCGGGTCGAGTTTCGCCGGCTCGGGCTGCCTCACGGCGCGATTCCTGTCGGTGATTGGCGGACAGCTTTCACCAGTGCGGCCAGCGCACGCACCATCCATGCGTTGCACCAGCGCATTTGCGTGAAAGTCTTGGTGTACCAGCGGGTCTGCTGGTGATAAAAGCGGCCTTCGGAATTGTACATGACGTCCAGCGTCCATCCCGCGATGCGCAACGCCAGATCGCCATAGCGGTCGAGATGACGCGAGAAGGTGAGGATACCCTGCGCGGCGCCATGGATATCGTGAGGATAGTTGCGGTCGCTCATCCAGCGCGGTGCGCCATCCGGTTCGAACAAATGTTTCGCGTAAAACTCGAGTCCGGCATCATATTGCGGTCGCCATTCGCGTTCGCCGGTCGCATCCATGTAGTTTTCCAGCGCATCCAGAATGAAACCGGTGTGATAGTTGTCGTGTCGGATGGGCGAATCGCTCGCCGGATCGGTATAAAACCAGGCGTGGTAATCGGTTTGCCGACGCACGACATAACGTGCAAGCCGCCGAGCAGGTTCGATCCACTGCTGCTGGCCCGATTGCCGGGCATACTGTGCCAAAACCGAGCCGATCAGGATGCTGACATCCATTACGCGCATTGTCATGGGTAGCGGCATGTAGCTCAGGCACAACTCCTCCGGTTCGTCCTTGAGCTTTTGCAAGTCGGAAAGGAAGAATGGAATCGCCGCCTCGACGCGCGTCAGCCATTCCGGTTCGCCGAGCTGCCGATGCGCGGCGAGATAGGCTTCGCAGACGAAAGACGTGACCACCGCGTTGGGCGTGTTGCGGGGCGCGAAAAAGCCCAGATCCTGCCAAGGGTATTGATAGCCCCAAGCGCGGCCGCCCGATTGGGTGGTGACCGCCATGCGATCCAGTTGCGCCAACAGCGAACGAGCGCGTTGCAGGTGTCGTGGCTTGCCGTCGACCGCGTGGCGGTCGAGCAGGCCGCGCACGAACAAGGCGAGGCCCTTTGGGTTGTGAGTGGGCTTGGTGCCGAGCAAGGGTCGCAGGTTGATCGGCGAGCGCATCACCGCCTGAGTGGCGAGCAATCGGGTAATCCGGCTACGACTGAACAAGGTTTCGAGAATAGGGCTGTTCAGCGCGTCGTGTTTGTCGAATCCCTTCCAGTTGCGGGCATCGGAATAATCCAGAACGGCATCCAGGACGGCGTTGATTCGTTGCAATTCCGGCATGGAAGGAGCGCCGGGCGATACTTCGGTTTTATGCTGCATCGGACAATGCATCCAATCGATTTTCTGCGCCGCGTTCGAAAATATTTATCCACATGTGCGTTTGAATCATCATGTAAAGCATGAAGAAATGCCAACGATAACGGCGCCGGACCGGCAGCCGCAGCAGCATTTCCACCGTATTGGGATTGAAAATGCCATAATCGCGGATGCGCTCGGGCGCGAGCCATGTTTTCGCCAGCACGCGAAGATGCGTGTCGAAAAAAGCCGGCGCATCCAGTTGGAATCCGCTCTTGGGCCTCTCCAAGACTTCGTCCGGAAGATGCCTGCGGGCAACTTCGCGCAGCGCGGCTTTGCCCAGCCGCGCAGGCCCCAGCCGATCGACGGCGCTGCGCACAGCCAAGTCGACGTAAGGCACGCGCACCTCGAGACCCGCCGCCATGCTCGCGCGATCTTCCTGCCAGAGCAGATCGTTGACCATCTTGTTGCGCCACTCGAAGTGCAGCATCGCCGGCAGCGGGGCGTGATCGGCCGGCCAGCGTTCTCGCACAATGCCTATGGCATCTTCCGGAGCAGCATCGAGCATGCGCGGCCCGTACAACCAGCGTCGCAATTCGGGACGATCCCAGACATTGCGCAGCAGCGCGTAGACGAGAGGCCAGTCCCCTGCCGCTTGCGCCATTTCCAGGGCGCGCGCGTTTTCCGTGTAGGGTACCGATGCGTGCAACAAGCTTCCCAGCATCCGCGCGGTCGCACGCGATGCAGCAACTGGAAATCGCGTATAAGCGTGCAGGATGCGGTGAGCGTTGTACCCGGCGAACAATTCGTCTCCGCCCAACCCCGACAAGGCTGCCTTCACCTGGCTGCGCGCCAGTTCGGCCAGTCGAAAAAGCTGGATTGCATTGACCTTCGGCGTTTCCAGATGCCATAGCATGCGCGGAAGGCGCTGCACTTCGTCGTCGCCGATTCCTGCTTGTGTGTTCGGCAAACCCAGGATTTTCGCGGTGCGCGCCGCATTGGCCGCTTCGGCGGGATCATCGCCCACCGCCAACGTGAAGGTCGGCATTTCCGCATGGGCGTCCGCCGCAAGCGCAGCAACCAGTCCGGAATCGATGCCGCCGGAGAGATAGCATCCCACCGGCACGTCCGCGATCAGGTGCGCACGTACCGAATCCGCCAGCACAACTTCGAGGTTTTTTTCGGCGTGCATGGAGGGCAGCGCCAATGTCCGGCTCGATGTCGAGCCATCGACGCGCCATTCCAGACATTGACCTGGCGCCAATTGACGCACGCCACGGACCAGCGATGCTTCGCCCGGGACGTAGCGGAAGTTCAGCAACAGATGCAGCGCGTCGATGTCGAGTTCAGGCCGCACGCGGCTCAGCGCCAACACGCCTTTGGCTTCCGATGCGAAAAACAGAGCGCCATCACGTTCGCATATGAACAGCGGTTTGATGCCGAGAGGATCGCGCGCCAGCAACGCACGGTTGGTTCCGGTGTCCCACAGGGCGAATGCGAACATGCCGCGGAGTCGTTCCAGGCCCGCCATGCCCTCGCGCCGGTACGCGGCGATCACGACTTCCGTATCCGACTGCGTGACGAAGCGCTCGCCCCGCGCCTCATAGAACGCGCGCAGTTCCTTGTAGTTGAAAATCTCGCCATTGAAGACGATCACGCAACGTCGATCCGCACTCCACATCGGCTGGTCGCCGCTGACCAGATCGATCAGGGCCAAGCGGCGATGCGCCATGCCGACGTGATCCAGTTGCAGGATCGAATCTCCGTCGGGACCACGGTGCTTCAGGATGGCATTGACGTCCCGCAGGCGCGCCGCGCCATCTTCGAGAGACGCGGGTACCGAAAACCAGCCGCCGATGCCGCACATCAGGCGGCCACCGGCAGGGGGCTCGCAATTTCGCCGCGCGCTTCGATCGCGGTCACGGCGAACGCGGCCACGTCACAGGTGTCGTCGAGCAGTTTCCGGCGACGCTGCGCGACCGCATCGGGAGAGCAAGCCAGCAACCATTCCACCGCCGCATCCAGTGTGGCCACATCCAGCTTGCGCGCATTGTGCACCAGACCGTAACGGGTCTCCTGCTCGTCGGTGTAACCGCGGCCAGTGTTGGCTGCATACACCGCCGGCACGCCCAAAACGGCGCATTCCGAGGCCATGGTTGCGCTTTCGCCGAAAAATCCGGAGCAATACGCCATGACGTGGTGGATCTGTTCCGGCGCGCCTCGATACCGAAAGGCGTCCAGGTCTGCGGGTGGCGGCGCCTCGGACGAGAGGAGCACCTTGCCGTGCCGGCCGAGCCGCGCCACCACTGCACGCACCGCGTCGGGGGTCAGACCGCGCTCACCGATATCGTGATTGGCTTTCCACGCCACCAGGCGTACCAGAAACGTGGCGCCTGTTTCGGCCAGGCCGTTCGCGATTGCGACAGCGCGATCGGGTTTGAAATAAGTCGGCCGCAGGTACGACAGCTCGTGATAACCGGGGTACCGGATGGTGCGCGCACGCGGAGTCCATGCCGCGTAACAACGAGGCACGATCACGCGCGTGGCCAACGGATAGGTCAAGGCATTTTGCAGCTTGGCGTTTTCGGTGTCGTAGAAGGCCAGCGACGGCACCCGGCAAATCGCGCCGGCGTGCGCAATGAAAATGCCGCCGATCGCCGCCATCACGTCAGGCCTCCATCGGCGCACCGTCCGCACCAAGCGGAAATCGCGTAGCGCCAGTTCGCCCAGCAACCCGGCACGGCCGCCCTCGCCAGAGAGCGTGACGTGTTCCAGCCGATAAGCGTTCAACAAGTCCTCGGCGATTTCCTTGCGCCGGCTGGTTATCAGAATGTCATGTCCCCGCGCGCGCAGTTGCTGTATTGGTTGCCGAAAAAAATGCACATGGGCAGGATGCGCGATGTCAATCAATACTCGCATCGAAGAGAATCCACATCGAAAAAACGCATCGGTTTATCCATCATTTTTTGTACGTGAGACTCGTGATCTGCTCGGAAACCAGCCCGATCAGGAATACGATGATCGCCGCGCTCCAGAAGCCTGCACTCATGATGCTGAGCCGGTGCGACGTGACGAACGTGTAGGCGTAATAACCCAACCCCAACAACAAAAATCCGGCACTGGCCGGCAGGAACAATTTCAATGGCGCATAGAGCGTTGCGATCTTGAAGATGATCAGCAGGAAGCGTACGCCGTCCCGCAGCGGGCGGATATGGCTCTTGCCGATACGCTGTGATGCCGTAATCGGCACGTACGCGACCGCATAAGCGCTGCGGAAGAATGCCATGGTACTGGTAGTGGGATAGGAAAATCCATTGGGCAAAAGGTGCAGGAATTCACGGAACTTGTCCGCGCGCGCAGCGCGAAACCCGGAGGTCAAGTCCGCCACCTCGAAAGAGGTGACCCAACTCGCCAGCCTGTTGTAGAGACCATTGGCCAGACCTCGCCCTACTCCGGCCTGCCCGGCCCAGTTGCGCGCGCCGACCACCATATCGAACCCTTCGTCCAATTTGGCGAGCAGCCGCGCTATGTCGGCCGGATCGTGCTGGCCGTCGGCATCCATGAACACCAGCACGTCGCCGCCTGCGGCGCGCGCACCGCGCTTGACCGCCGCGCCATTTCCCATCGAATAAGGCGAGGAGAGGCAAACTACGCCATGCTGAGCGCACAGCTCGCGCGTGCCGTCAGTCGAACCGTCATCGCTGACCAGGATTTCCGCACCCGGATGTGCCGCGCGCAGCTTCGGCAGCAAAGTGGCCAGTGCCACGGCTTCATTCTTGGCCGGCAGGATGATGCTGAGCACGTCGCTCCCCGCTCTCTCAGGTGAGATGATGATAGCGGCAATCATTCTCCCGCCGGGCCGACCCATGCATGCATCGTCTGACGCAATCGATGAGTCCTTTCTGGTCTTCGGTTCACCCCTGATCGAGCAGGCGGAGATCGACGAAGTAGTCGCCTGCATGCAATCCGCCTGGCTCGGCACCGGACCGCGGGTGGCGCAATTCGAGCGCGATTTCGCCGGTTATCAAGGGCTATCGCCAACGCAGGTCGCCGCGGTCAATTCCGCTACCGCTGCGCTGCATGTCAGCATGGTTGCGGCCGAACTGGAGCCGGGCAGTGAAGTGATCACCACGCCGCTGACGTTCTGCGCCACCATCAACGCCATCATCCACGCAGGATTGATCCCGGTCCTGGCCGATGTCGATCCGGTCACGCAGAACATCGATCCGACCGCGGTCGAGGCGATGGTCACATCACGCACACGCGCGATCCTGCCGGTGCATTTCGCCGGACGGGCGTGCGAAATGGACAGGATCATGGCGATTGCACGCAAGCACGATCTGATGGTGATCGAGGACTGTGCTCATGCGATCGAGACGACTTACCGCGGCCGCAAAGCCGGTACCTTCGGCGACTTCGGCTGTTTCAGCTTCTATGTGACAAAGAATGTTGTGACCGGCGAAGGCGGCATGATCGTGGGCCGCGACGAAGCGCGCATCGCACGCACCAAGGTGCTGGCGCTGCACGGCATGAGCAAGGATGCCTGGCATCGCTTCGGCGACAAGGGCTACAGGCACTATCAGGTCGTCGAAGCCGGGTTCAAATACAACATGATGGATTTGCAGGCCGCGATCGGCATTCATCAGCTTGCGCGCATTGAAAGCAACTGGCGGCGGCGGGAGCTGATATGGAATCGATATATGGACGCGTTCTCGGACCTTCCGATCGGGGTGCCGCCCCCGCCCGGCCCGGATACTCGCCACGCTTATCATCTCTTCACGATCATGGTCGATAAAGCACGCTGCGGCGTGTCGCGCGATGAGTTTCTGGATGCAATGAACGCGCGCCGCGTCGGCACCGGCGTGCACTATTTATCGGTCCCTGAACATCCGTATTATCAACAGCGCTACGGCTGGAAGGCGGAGCAATGGCCTGAGGCGATGCGGCTGGGTCGTCAGACGGTCAGCCTGCCACTGTCTCCCAAGCTGACGGATGTAGAAGTGGAGCGGGTGATTGCTGCCACATGGAGATGTCTGAACGCGTGAGCGTTCCGGGAACCGCGTCTCAGCCGAGTCTGCCCATCTGGCCCATATTTTGCGGTACATTCCGGCACAGGGGATTACGAAAAGTTCATGGCAACCCAGATGAACCCGACTCCGTTGGCGGGACTGACCGGCGTCGTGCGCCGGTTGGCGCTCGAAGGTGCGCTGTCGGAAGCCGACGCTCGTCAGGCGGTGGATGACTCCCTGCGGCACAAAGTGCCCGTGGCGACCTGGCTGGCCGAAAATGGTCTGGTGGACGGCAAGCGCGTGGCCCAGGCGGTTTCCGCCGAGTTCGGGGTGCCGCTGCTGGACGCCTCCGCCCTGGATTTCCCGCAGCTTCCGCTGAAGGCCGTCAGCGAAGAACTGATCACCAAACACAACGCGTTGCCGCTGTTCAAGCGCGGCAACCGGTTGTTCGTCGGCATCGCCGATCCGACCAACTCGGCGGCGCTGGACGAGATCAAGTTCCATTCCAATTGCGCGGTCGAACCGATTCTGGTCGAACCGGAACTGCTGAAGCGCACGATCGATCAGGCGCTGTCCAGCCAGAGCGCGGTGATGCCCGAGCTGGACGACGCCGAGGGCCTGGAGAATCTGCAGCTTGGCGAAGGCGAGGAAGGCGAAGGCGGTTTTGACGCGGCCGGCGGTGAAGATGCGCCGGTCGTGAAATTCGTCAACAAGGTGCTGGTGGACGCGATCAAGCGCGGCGCTTCGGATATCCACTTCGAACCGTATGAAGGCCAGTACCGTGTGCGCGTGCGCCTGGACGGCATCCTGCGCGCGGTGGCGTCGCCGCCGAGCAAGCTTTCACCACGCATCGCTTCGCGCCTGAAGGTGATGGCGCAACTCGACATCGCCGAGCGCCGCGTGCCGCAGGACGGCCGCATCAAGTTGAACTTGTCCAAGGGCAAGTCGATCGACTTCCGCGTCAGCTCGTTGCCGACGTTGTTCGGCGAAAAAATCGTGCTGCGCATTCTCGATGCCGCCGCCGCGCGGCTGGGCATCGACAAGCTCGGTTACGAGGAAGACCAGAAGGAACTGTTCCTCAACGCCATCCACAAGCCTTACGGCATGGTGCTCGTAACCGGTCCGACCGGATCGGGCAAGACAGTATCTCTCTACACCGCGCTCAATATCCTCAACACCGAGGGCCGCAACATCTCGACCGTCGAAGATCCGGTGGAAATCCGCGTCAGCGGCATCAACCAGGTGCAGCAGAACGTCAAGCGCGGCATGACCTTCGCTGCGGCGCTGCGTTCGTTCCTGCGCCAGGATCCGGACGTGATCATGGTCGGCGAAATCCGCGATCTGGAGACTGCCGAGATCGCGATCAAGGCCGCGCAGACCGGCCACATGGTGCTTTCGACCCTGCACACCAACGACGCCGCGCAGACCATCGCGCGCCTGATGAACATGGGCATCGCGCCCTACAACATCACCTCGAGCGTGACGCTGGTGATCGCGCAACGGCTCGCGCGCCGGCTGCACGATTGCAAGAAACCGATGATGCTGCCGGAACCCGCGCTGCTGGCGGAAGGCTTTACGCACGAGGAAATCAAGAAAGGTCTGCAGTTGTACGATGCGGTCGGCTGCTCGGGCTGCAACGAAGGCTACAAGGGGCGTCTGGGCATCTACGAAGTGATGCCGATGAACGACGACATTCAACGCATCATCCTGGAAGGCGGCAGCGCGATGAAGATCGCCGAGGCCGCGCAGAAGAGCGGCGTTCGCAGCTTGCGCGAGTCCGCGCTGTGGAAAGTGCGACAGGGCGTGACTAGTCTCGCCGAGATCAACCGCGTCACCAAGGATTAGTATCAATGCAGCGGCGCTGAGCCTTTACCGCCGCAGTGAATCTTCAAGATCGGGGAATCGACATGGCGACCGCCACCACCGTCAACAAACCCAATGCCCGGTCCGTCGGGGCTGCGCGCGCCGCTGTCAAGCAATTGACGGTGTACGAATGGACCGCGCTGGACAAGCGCGGCGTCAGGATGAAGGGCGAGCTGCAGGCGCGCAACGCCAGCCTCGTCAAGGCCGAGCTGCGCCGCCAGGGCATGAACCCGCAGACGGTGAAGGAAAAAGCCAAGCCTCTCGGCGCGGCGGGCAAGCGCGTGAAGCCGCGCGATGTGGCGATTTTCAGCCGCCAGATCGCGACCATGATGGCGGCGGGCGTGCCGATGGTGCAGTCGTTCGAGATCATTGCCGGCGGTCAGCGCAACGTGCGCTTCAAGAACATGCTCACCGACGTCAAGCAGGGCATCGAGGGTGGCTCCACCTTGCACGAGGCGCTGGCGAAATATCCTGTGCAATTCGACGAGTTGTACCGCAACCTGGTGCGCGCGGGCGAATCGGCCGGCGTGCTCGACACGGTGCTGGATACCGTTGCGACCTACAAGGAACGCATCGAGGCAATCAAATCAAAGATCAAGAAAGCGTTGTTCTATCCAGCAATGGTTTTTGCGGTCGCGATAATCGTCTCCCTGATCATGCTGATTTTCGTCGTACCAGTGTTCCAGGGGGTCTTCAAGGACGCCGGCGTCGAGCTGCCTGCTTTCACGCAGATGATCGTCAGCATGTCGGACTTCGTTCGCGAGCACATCTTCCTGATGTTGATAGTCGTTGTGGTCGCGATTACCGGCACCATCATGGCCTACAAGCGTTCGGAAAAGATGGCGCACTTCGTGGATCGCATGTCGCTGAAGATTCCGATCGTCGGCAACATCCTGCGCCAGTCGGCCATCGCGCGCTTCGCGCGCACGCTGGGCGTCACCTTCCGCGCCGGCGTACCGCTGGTGGAAGCGATGGACGCGGTGGCCGGCGCGACCGGCAGCGTGGTGTACGGGCAAGCCGTAAAGCGCATGCGGGACGACGTGGCGATCGGCCACCAGTTGCAACTGGCGATGAAGCAAACCGGCCTGTTCCCCAACATGGTCACGCAGATGGTGGCGATCGGCGAGGAATCCGGCGCGCTCGACGCGATGCTGTTCAAGGTCGCCGAGTTCTACGAGGAAGAGGTCAACAACGCGGTGGATACGCTGTCCACGTTGCTGGAGCCGCTGATCATGGTAGTCATCGGCGTGCTGGTCGGCGGCATGGTGGTCGGCCTGTATCTGCCGATCTTCAAACTGGCCGGCGCGTTCTGAGCCCGCGACGATCGCGATGACCGAGCTTGCAGGAGTGCCTGCGGCGGCCTGGATCGCCGCGGCGTTCGTCCTCGGTCTGCTGGTTGGCAGCTTTTTGAACGTGGTGATCCTGCGCCTGCCCGCGCGACTGATCCACGGATGGAAGCGCGACGCGCGCGAAATCCTGGAGCTTCCGCCGGACGACGAGCCTGTGCCGCCCGGACTGGTGCTGAAAGCCTCGCATTGCCCGCACTGCAAGCATCCGTTGGCCGCGCACGACAACATCCCGCTGGTTTCGTGGATGCTGTTACGCGGGCGCTGCCGCTATTGCAAGGCGCCGATCTCGATCCAGTATCCGCTGGTCGAATTATTAAGCGGCATCCTCAGCGCGGTGGCGGTGTGGAAGTTCGGCCCTACATGGGCGGCGCTCGCGGCGTTGTTCTTCACTTGGATATTGGTCGCGGCAGCCGGCATCGACCTTCGGACGCAATTGCTGCCGGATCAATTGACGCTGCCGCTGTTGTGGTTGGGCCTATTGTTGGCATTTATCCCGCTGTTCGTGGACGCGCGCGCCGCGATCGAAGGCGCCGCGATCGGTTATCTCGCCCTGTGGTGCGTGTACTGGGTTTTCAAATTACTGACCGGCAAGGAAGGTATGGGCTACGGCGATTTCAAATTGCTCGGGGCGCTCGGCGCATGGATGGGTCCGCTGGCATTGCTGCCGATCGTGCTGTTGTCGTCGCTGATCGGCGCGATCGTCGGCGTCATAGCGCTGCGCATGCGCAATCAGGATCGCTCCGTGCCGATTCCATTCGGGCCGTTCCTCGCCGCGGCCGGCTGGGTGTGGTTCGTTTTCGGGAACACCATATTGGCGACGTATCTGCGCATCAGCGGCCTGAGATGAACCCCCCGCTCGACCTCCGTCCGCGCTGGCGCGCGGGCTTGGCGCTGGGTGCGTTGTGCGCGTGGCTGATGCTCCCGAACGTGGTTTGGCTGTCGATCAGCCACGGCATCGCGGTGTGGACGGGAGGCTTGTTGCTGCCGGCCGCCCTGCTAATTCTGGTGTTCGCGCTATGCGGTCGCGCGCCATGGCTCGCTTGCCTGCTGCTTGCACC
This sequence comes from Rhodanobacteraceae bacterium, assembly GCA_035253005.1. Classification (GTDB taxonomy): domain Bacteria; phylum Pseudomonadota; class Gammaproteobacteria; order Xanthomonadales; family Rhodanobacteraceae; genus 66-474. The sequence continues at coordinate 3,544 of DATFCO010000253.1, read as the reverse complement.
ATTCGCCGCAGTGGCGCCAGCGGAGGCGTTTTACATCTGCACCTATCTGCGCCCGAGTTCAGCGCAGGTCTTGGCATCGCTGTTCGCCACTAATCCTGCAGAATCCCGCGAGTACTTAGGTCGCCTGCTGGCGCCGTTGGTCGCGTCCATGTTCGCTGGCGTGGTGGTCGCGTCGTGGGCAGCGTGGTCGAGTGCGGGGGCGAAGTTGCGCTGTCACATCGCCGGAGGAAGCGCCGTGGCGATGGCGATGTCGCTGGTTGCGTTCCTGATCTGCTACGGCACTACCGGGGGCGCCGCCGCCGCGCGGCTGAGCGGAGCGGCCGGCGCGCTGAACGGCCAGCTTGAGACCGGCTACCCGTTCGGCATGATCGAACGCCTAGTTGAATATCGGCAGCAGTGGCTGGCGATGCGCAATGAAGCCGCGCATCTCGACGGATTCCGCTTCAAAGCGCGCCGCACCGCAACGATCCCCAATCGCCAGATCTACGTGCTGGTGATCGGCGAATCGAGCCGCCGCGATCACTGGCAATTGTTCGGCTATGACCGCGCCACCAATCCGGAACTCACGCGCGAACCGAACTTGGTCCCGATCACCGACATGGTGACCTCATGGCCCGAATCCATCGCGGCCATCCCAATGATCCTTACGCGAAAGCCGCCGACGGCGCGCTGGAGCAGCCTGTGGCATGAAGCTTCCGTCCTGCGCGCATTTCAGGAGGCCGGATTCGGAACGTGGTGGATTTCCAACCAGTTGCCGATCGGCAAATTCGATTCCCCGGTATCGGTGTATGCGCTCGAGGCGCAGAACCTGCAGTTTCTGCGCCACGCGGCATGGTCGGCGCCGGGAAGTTACGACGATGACCTGTTGCAGCCGCTGCGCGCCGCGTTGCGCAGCTCGACCGGCGACCTGTTCATCGTGCTGCACATGATGGGCAGTCACCAGGCTTACGATCTTCGCTATCCGGGCTCGTTCCGGCAGTTTCGCCCGGTGAAGTCGGATGCGAAAAGCCGCGTACCCTTGTATCTGCGAGATCGCAACAGCTACGACAACACTATCCTCTATACCGACCACGTGCTGGCACAGGTCATCGATGCCCTGCGTACGAGCGGCACGGTGGCCGCGTTGTGGTTCGAATCCGACCACGGCGAAACCCTGCCGACGGCCGCCTGCCCGCGCGAGGGCCACGGCTTCGGCACCCGCAGCGATTTCCGGATACCGACGCTGTTCTGGTACTCCGATGCGTATGCGAAGGCGTTTCCCGCGCGCGTGGCGACGCTGCGCAGCAACGCGCGCAATCGCAGCATGAGTGCCGATACCTTCGAATCCCTGATCGACATGGCGGGCGTGAGCTTCCCCGGCCACGACGAGGCGCGCAGCTTGTTCAGTCCCGGCTGGCGCTACCAGCCGCGCCTGGTCCACGGACCACAGGAAGCCGACTTCGACCGCGCGACATTCGAGCCGCGTTGCGAAATACTCAGGGTACGGAATTGACGGGAAGCGCGCCGTGCCAGCCGATCCGGATCCAGCTAAGAAGCGCTTCGTTGTCGGGTTAACCGGCGGCGTGGCTTCGGGCAAGAGCGCGGTGGCGCGCCGATTCGAGGCGCTCGGCATCCACGTGTACGACGCAGACGCTGCCGCGCGCGCCATAGTGGAACCGGGCCGGCCCGCATTGGCCGAAATCGAATTCGTGTTCGGCACGCAAGTGCTGGATGTGAACGGCGCGCTCGATCGCCGCGCACTGCGCGAACACATCTTCGACGATTCCGTTGCGCGCAGGAAACTGGAAGCGATCGTGCATCCGCGCGTGCACGCATGGCTGTTGAAGCGCATGGCCGCGGATCGCGGACCATATTGCATGCTGATGATTCCGCTGCTGGCGGAAACCTGGCCGCAGTACGCCTTCGTCGACCGCGTGCTGGTGGTGGATGCGCCGGAGGAAATCCAGATCGCCCGCCTGATGCAACGAGATGGCGTGACACGCGCGCAAGCGCAACGCACACTCGATGCGCAGGCCACGCGCGCACAGCGGCGTGCTCTCGCGCAGGACGTGATCGTCAACGACGGCGACGAATCGGCGCTGGATGCGCAGGTCGGGGCCTTACAGGCGAAATATCTAAGCCTCGCCGCGCTCAAGCGCGGGCAAAGGCCCTGATGCCGGCGACGCCCTGCCCGCCGGCAGCGCGCGCGCGATCTAGATCATCCAGGCCGACTCCGCCCAGCGCATACACGGGCAGGCGCGCGTCGAAACTCAGCGTTTCGAAACCGCGCCAGCCCAGCGGCGCGGCCTGCGGATGCGACGCGGTCGGATTCACCGGGCCGAGCACGGCGAAGTCCGCATCGAGTTTAATCGCAAGTTCCAACTCTCGTGCGTCGTGACAGGACGCGCCGACCCACAGCCCGTGCGGCAACGGCCGCGCATGCAGTTCGTGCAATTGCGCCGCGCGAAGATGCACGCCGATGCCCACCTCGCGCGCAAGCTCGATATCGCCGTTGACGAGCAGACGATCGCGCGGGATCGCGACCTGATCCAGCGCGGCGCGCAAGATATTTCGCAGCATCGCGCGGTCGAATCCGGGCAAGCGCAATTGCAGCAGCGGTGCGCGCCCATCGTGGCTCGTTTGTCGCAACCATGACAGAGCGACCTCGCCGTTCGATGTGGCGGGTGATATCGCATAGTGCATGGGCAGGCACAGCGCGGTGACGATCGGCCGGTCCGCCGCCGGCATTTCATCGGTATCGATTCGATCGAGCGGCATCCAGCGCAACGGATGGCCTTCGCGCGCCCGCGGTTCTCCGCGCCACCCGGTCACGCGCAGCGCGTGCAGACGAATGGATTTTTCCGGATAACGCCACGGCAATGAAATCAGCGGCTCGAATGTGCGGGTTTCGATTCCCAGTTCCTCGCGCAGCTCGCGCGCCAGCGCAGCCTGGATGCCCTCCCCCGGCTCCAGCTTGCCGCCCGGGAATTCCCAGGTGCCGGCCAGATGCGTGCCGGGCTTGCGTTGCATCAGCAACACGCGGCCGCGCGCATCAGTCAGCACGCCGGCAGCGACTTCGATCATCGCGCGCCGCTGCAATTCATCGCTCGTAATCCACGAAGTCGAAAGCGAAGGCGTGCTTCGCATCGGCCGGATGATGTTCGCGCCTGGTTTCTTGCCACTGGTGCGGATCGAATTCCGGAAAGAACGTGTCGGCATCCGACGTTTCGGTGTCGACCTGCGTCAGCCACAAGTCTGTCGCGCGCGCCAATGCTTGGCGATACACCTCGCCGCCCCCGATCACCACCAGTTCCGTGCCGCGCGCAAGTTCCAGCGCGTCCTCGAGCGAGTGCACCACGCGCTGATCCGGATAGGGCGCCTCGTTCGCATGCGTCAGCACCAGATTGGGCCGGTCCGGCAGCGCGCGTCCGATCGCCAGTGCCGTCTTGCGGCCCATCAGCACCGGTTTGCCGAGCGTGCGCGCCTTGAAACGTTTCAGATCGTCGGGCAGATGCCAAGGCATCGCGCCGTTGCGGCCGATGGCGCGGTTGCGATCCAGTGCGGC
>DATFCO010000252.1:0-13369 GCA_035253005.1 Rhodanobacteraceae bacterium | reverse complement strand
GTCTTCCTGCGACGGTTGTGGGCCACGGTGATTCCCGCGGTCGCGGTGCCGCTGTCGCTGCTCGGCACGTTCGCGGTGATGGCCTTCGTCGGTTTCTCGCTGGACAACCTTTCGCTGATGGCGTTGACCGTGGCAACCGGTTTCGTCGTGGACGACGCGATCGTGATGATCGAGAACATCGTGCGCTACATCGAGCAGGGCAAGGAAGGCCGCGAGGCCGCGGAAATCGGCGCGCGCGAAATCGGTTTTACCGTGCTGTCGTTGACGGTATCGCTGATCGCGGTGTTCCTGCCGCTGCTGCTGATGCCCGGCGTTACGGGCCGGCTATTCCACGAATTCTCGTGGGTGCTGACCATCGCGGTGGCGATCTCCATGGGCGTGTCGCTGACGCTGACGCCGATGATGTGCGCGTATCTCTTGAAACCCGGTTCGCTGCCGACAGGCGACGAGGAAGCCGCGCAGAACCGTCGCGGTTTCTACGCGAAGATGCTGGACGGCTACGAGCGCACGCTGGATTGGGTGCTGGAGCATCGGCAGACGACGATGGCCGTCGCTACGTTGTCGGTCGTCGCCACCGTCCTGTTGTACATCGCGATCCCGAAAGACCTGCTGCCCGAACAGGACACCGGCCTGATCACGGGCGTGGTGCAGGCCGACAACGACATCGCCTTTCCGCAGATGGAAGCGAACACGCAGGCGGTGGCGGCGGCGCTGCGCGCGAATCCCGCCGTCGCGGGCGTGGCCTCGTTCATCGGCGCGGGCGCGATCAATCCCACGCTGAACCAGGGTCAGATCAGCATCGTGCTGAAACCGCGCGGCCAGCGCGGCGATCTCGATTCGGTACTGGCGAGCCTGCAACGCGACGCGGCCGACATTCCGGGCGTGGAATTGTTCTTGAAACCGGTGCAGGACATCACGCTTGATACCACCGTCGCGCCGACGCAATACCAGTTCGCGCTGTCGGAAGTCGATGCGAACGAGCTTTCGGATTACGCGCAGAAGCTGCTGACGGCGGTGCGGCAGTTGCCGGAGCTGTCGGATGTCAGCGACAACCTGGCGATGAACGGACGTGCGCTGAATCTCGACATCGACCGCAATGCGGCCAGCCGGCTGGGGGTGCCGGTGCAGACCATCGACGACACGCTGTACGACGCCTACGGCCAGCGTCAGATCTCGACCATCTTCACGCAATTGAATCAATATCGCGTGGTGATGGAAGTGGCGCCGCAATACCGCAACCGCGCCGACCTGATGAACATGCTGACGGTGCGCAGCAACGGCGCGTCCGGCGCGCTGACCGGCAGCAATGCGACGTCGCTGGGCATGGTGAAATCGGCGAACTCCTCCACCGCCACCGGCATCGGTCAATCCAACACCGGCATTCCGATCGGTGGCGGCAACACCGTGCCGCTGTCCACGCTCGCCACCGCCACGACGACCACCGCGCCGCTGGTGGTCGCGCACCAGAACCAGTTGCCGGCGGTGATCATTTCCTTCAACGTCGCGCCCGGTTATTCGCTGTCGCAGGCGGTGGATGCGATCAACCGCACCGTGGCGCAGGCCAAGCTACCGCCGCAGATCCGCGCGGAGTTCATCGGCTCGGCCGCGGAGTTCTCATCGTCGCTGAGCAACGAAGTGCTGCTGCTGATCGCCGCGATCGTAGTGATCTACATCGTGCTGGGCGTGCTGTACGAGAGCTACATCCATCCGCTGACGATCCTCTCGACGTTGCCGCCGGCGGGCGTAGGCGCGCTGCTGGCGCTGATGCTGTTCGGCATGCCGCTGTCGGTGGATGGCATCGTGGGCATCGTGCTGCTGATCGGCATCGTCAAGAAGAACGCGATCATGATGATCGACTTCGCGATCACCGCGCAGCGCCGCGGCATGAGCCAGCGCGATGCGATCCGGCGCGCATGCATCCTGCGTTTCCGCCCGATCATGATGACTACCTTCGCGGCGCTGTTCGGCGCGCTGCCGCTGGCGGTCGGCACGGGCATCGGTTCGGAACTGCGGCGCCCGCTGGGCGTTGCGATCGTGGGCGGCCTGCTGCTGTCGCAGCTCGTCACGCTCTACACCACACCGGTGATTTATCTCTACATGGAGCGCTTCCAGGATTGGCTGCGCGAACGGCGCGGCGGGGCGTTGAGGCCTGCTTCAGACCAAGGCGCGTGATGAGGACGTTCGCAAAAGCGGGACGGGGAATGGGTAGCGGGGGCGCTCCGCACCAAACATTTGCGCAAGCATTGGATGTCACGCTCCTCCGCTCGAAGATGCGCATCACAATTGCGCAGGCTTTGGGTGTACACGCCCACACTACTCGCCCCCAGTCCTCCGCGTCATGAGCCTCTCCTCGCCTTTCGTCAAACGGCCGATCGGCACCTCGTTGCTGGCGGCGGGCGTGTTCGTGTGCGGCGTGATCTGTTACACGCTGTTGGGGATCAGCGCGCTGCCGCAGATTTCGTTTCCGGCGATTTTCGTTTCCGCAAGCGAACCCGGAGCCGACGCCAACACCATGGCGGCGACCGTCGCGGCGCCGCTGGAGCGTCACCTCGGCCAGATTCCGGGCATCGACACCATGCGTTCGGTGAGTTCCGAAGGCAACACCTTCGTGTTCATGATTTTCGATGCGGGGGTGGACCTCGATTCGGCAGCGCAGCAGGTCGACGCCGCGATCAATGCGGCGGCGCCCGACCTGCCGGCGGGATTGCCTTCGCTGCCGCAGTGGCGCAAGGCGAACCCCAACGACGATCCGGTGCTGCAACTGGCGCTCACCTCCGACACCCAACCGCTGTCGGAACTGTACGAAACGGCTAACACGCTGCTGCAACCACGCTTGAGTCAGCTCTCCGGCGTCGCGAACGTCGATGTTTCCGGCAGCGCGCAACCGGCGGTGCGCGTGGATGTCGATCTGCACAAGCTGGATGCGCTGGGGCTTTCCAGCAACGACATCCGCAACGCGCTTACCGCTGCCAACGTGACCTCGCCGCAGGGATTTCTCACCAACGGCAAGATCACCACAGCGATCACCGCCAACGACCAACTGCACAGCGCGCAGGATTTCGCCGACCTGGTGATCGCGCAGCACAACGGCGTGCCGATTTATCTTCGCGACGTCGCCAGGGTGTACCAGGGCGCGCAGGATTCCTTCCAGGCTGCGTATTTCAACGGCAAGCGCTCGATCCAGTTGCAGATCTTCAAGCGCCCCGATGCCAACGTGATCGCGATCGTGGCCAGCGTCAAGCAGGAGCTGAACAACCTGGGCGCGCTGCTGCCGCCCGGCACGCATCTCACGCCTTATTTCGACGGCACGCCGACCATCCGCGATTCGGTCACGGACGTGCAGATCACGCTGCTGATCAGCCTGGCGATGGTGGTGCTGACCATGGCGCTGTTCCTTCGCCGCACCGCGCCGACGCTGATCGCGGCCACCGCGGTGCCGCTGTCGCTGGCCGGCGCCTTCATCGTGATGTATGCGCTGGACTACACGCTGGACAATCTTTCGCTGCTGGCGCTGGTGATCGCGCTGACCTTCGTGGTGGACGACGCGATCGTGGTAATCGAGAACATCATCCGCCACCTGGACCAGGGCCAGAGCCGGCTGGAAGCTGCGCTCAACGGCGCGCGGGAAATCGGTTTCACGATCGTCGCGATCACCGCGTCACTCATTGCAGTGTTCACACCGATCCTGTTCGCGCAGGGCATGATCGGCATGTTCTTCCGCGAATTCACCGTGACCGTGGTCGCGGCGATCTTCGTGTCGATGCTGCTGTCGCTGACGCTGACGCCGGCGCTGTGCGGCCGATTCCTGAGCCACCGCACCGCCGACATCAGCCATTCTTCGCGGCTGAGTCGCGCCATCGACCGTTTCCACGCGGGCATGCTGGCGATCTACACCAGCACGCTGGACTGGACGCTGCGCCGGCACGTACGGCTGATGGCGTGGTCGCCCCTGCTGCTGTTGATCCTGACGATCTTTCTGTTCCACGAGGTCAAAGGCTCGCTGTTCCCGCCGCAGGATTCGGGCCTGGTCTGGGGCCGCGCCACCGCCGGGGCCACGATGTCGTTCGCCGACCTCGAGGCACGCACCAGCACCATCTCCCACATGCTGCAATCGGATCCGGCGGTGCAATACGTCGGCGCCTCGATCGGCAGCGGACGCAGCGGTTCGACCGGATGGTTCGCGATCCAGTTGAAGCCGCTGGGCGAAGGCCGCAACCAGTCTACCGACGAAGTGCTGGCGCGCCTTTCGGCAAAAGCCGCGCAATACCCGGACTTGAACGTGCGTCTGCGCGCGCACACCGACCTGCCCACCGGCGGAGGCGGCGGGACCAGCCAGGGCGCGCAGTATCAGGTGTCACTACAGGGGGACGATTCCGCGGAACTGCAGGAATGGCTGCCGCAGTTGCAGGCGCAGTTGCAGAAAAATCCGATGTTCCGCGATGTCGGCAGCGATCTCGACAGCGCCAGCCTGCGGCAGAACATGGTGATCGATCGCGCCGCGGCTGCGCGGCTGGGCGTCTCCATGGCGGCCGTGGACGATGCGCTGTACAACGCGTTCGGGCAGCGCCAGATATCGACGATCTATTCCGACACCAACCAGTACGAAGTCGTGCTGACCGCATTGTCCTCGCAATCGGCCACCCCCGCCGCGCTCAATACCATTCGGATCCGCTCGAACACCGGTGCGATGGTGCCGATCGGCGCGATCGCGCACCAGCAGTCCACGATCGCGCCCAGCCAGGTCGAGCACGTGGACCAGATGACCTCGATGGACTTGAGCTTCAATCTCGCGCCGGGCATCAGCATGAGCCAGGCGATGCAGGAGATCCAGCGCACCGTCTCCGACATGCGCATGCCCGGCGACATCAAGGTCGGAATGGGCGAGCAGTTCCGCCGTTTCCAGGAGCAGAGTTCGGCGATGCCGATGCTGATCCTCGGCGCGATCGTCGCGGTGTATCTGGTGCTGGGCATCCTGTACGAGAACCTGATCCACCCCGTCACTATTCTTTCCACGTTGCCGGCCGCGGGCGTGGGCGCGCTGCTGGCGCTGCTGCTGACCAACACCGATCTGTCGATCATCGCGATCATGGCGCTGGTGCTGCTGATCGGGCTGGTGAAGAAGAACGCGATCATGATGATCGACTTCGCGCTGGTGGCGCAGCGGCGCGGGCTGGAGCCGCTGGAGGCGATCCGCGAAGCGTGCCTCGTGCGCTTCCGTCCGATCATGATGACCACGATGGTGGCGATCCTCGCCTCCGTGCCGTTGGTGATCGGCTTCGGCACGGGCGCGGAACTGCGGCGGCCGCTCGGCATCGCGATGCTGGGCGGGTTGATCGTCTCGCAATCGTTGACTCTGCTGTCCACGCCCGCGCTGTATCTGGTGTTCGCTCGCACCGCGCAGCGGCGGCGCGAGCGCAAGGCGCAACGCCGCGCGTTGCGTCAGCAGCACGCGCGCTGAGGCACGCATGCAGCATCCGCCAAGAGCGGAATAAATCGCGCCGGCCGGCGGTCTTTGCACATCACGCGGTCTGCACGTCGAATGCGCAGGCTAGAATGTCGATCAGCGCTCAAATGGCGGATGCATGCGTTGTCTCACCGGAGTCTCATCACCCACGATGAGAAGAGCAAAAGCGCACGTTCCTGTGCTCATTTCTCGTAAACGGCACTGCACAGTCGCGCTGTGCGTCATATCCATTTTCGCGACGCCGATGGTGCACGCCTGCGCGACCTGCGGCTGCACCTTGAGCACCGATGCGGCCACCGGCTATTCCGCCCAGCAAGGTTGGCGCATCAATCTCGAATACGTCTATCTCGATCAGGACGAGTTGCGACACGGCAACGGCAGCGCTTCGCCCGAAGAGGTGATCGACCGGCCGTCCGATCCTGCGGCCGAGGCCAGCGAGATCGAACGCGATACGCGCAACCGCTATGTCAACCTCGCGGTGTCCTGGCATCCGAACGCGGACTGGAGTTTTTCGCTGCTGGCGCCGTATCTGCGCCGCGATCACACCACGTACGGCGAATTCTCGCCGCCGTTCGTGGTGTCGGATGTCGCGCCCCAGAACATCAGCAGCGCGCGTGTATCCGGTCTGGGCGACATCAAACTGCTGGCCGGCTATCAGGGTTTTCTGCCGACGCGCAATTTCGGACTGGTCGCCGGGGTGAAACTGCCGACCGGCCGTTATGGCGGCGAAAACGACGACGGCGTGATCGCCGGCAATCCCGTGTTGTTCGAAAGCGGACCTTGGCGCGGCGAAGCGCTGGATGCCAGTCTGCAGGCAGGCACCGGCAGCACCGATGCGATCTTTGGCGCGTATTGGTACCAGCCGGTCAGCCAGGATTTCGACGCCTTCGCCAACGGGCAATTCCAGGCGGCGATTTCGCATCGCATGGATACGCCGGGCGTGGATTTCCGCCCGGGCAATCAGTTTTCCTTCAATCTCGGTCTGCGCTACGAGGCGCACGCCAATTGGGTTCCGCAATTGCAATTGAATCTGCTGCGCAAGAGCGCCGACCAGGGCGCGCTGGCCGACCGCGCCAATACCGCCGGCACGGTCGTTTACTTGAGTCCCGGTCTCAGCGTCAGCCTGCGCGGGAATCTGCAAGCCTACGGGTTCGTGCAGGTGCCGCTGTACAGCCACCTCGAAGGCTATCAGTTGTTTCCGCGCTGGGCGGCCACGCTCGGTCTGAGCATGGCGTTCTGATCGATGCGCCGTTCGATTGCCGTATCGCTGCTCGTACTCGCGCTGGCGATCGCGCCGTTCGCGCGCGCGAAAAACGATCTGACGGTCGGCGCACCCGCGCCGCCGATCACATTGACGACGCTCGATGGACAACACATCGACACGCGCGATCTGCGCGGCAAGGTGGTGATCCTCACTTTCTGGGCGACTTGGTGCGCGCCCTGCCGCGAGGAACTGCCGCTGCTGTCGCGCTACGCGCAAGCGCACGCGCGCGATGGACTGGTGGTGCTGGGTTTCAGCCTGGACACGCCCGACAAGCTGGACAAGGTACGCGCGGTGGCGAAAAGTCTGAGTTTTCCGGTCGGCCTGCTCGGCGATCCGCACGTGTCAGGTTATGGCCGCATCTGGCACCTGCCGGTGAATTTCACGATCGATCGCAATGGCGATCTCGTGAACAACGGCTGGAAGGACGAGGATCCGGTGTGGACCCGCGAGCGGCTGGAGCGGGTCGTCACGCCGCTGCTGGAGGCGCAGCAGTGATCACTCGTCCTTCCAGATGCGGGTGTGCGGCTGGGCGTCCGCATCGATCCAGCCGCGATACATGCCTCCGGTGTTGAAGGGCATTGCGAACGTGCCGTCCGCGCACAACACGATCGCGCCGCCGCTGCCGCCCAGTTGCGGAATCTCGCGGTCGATCACCTGCTCCGAAGCATCGACCGCGGACTGATGCATTTCGGCAGCGCGCATGCAGATCGCATGCGCGGCGCAGGTCCGGATGTAGAACTCGCCGTGGCCCGTGCACGACACGGCGCAATGCGCATTCGCATACGTGCCGGCGCCGATGATCGGCGCGTCGCCCACGCGGCCCCAGCGCTTGTTGGTCATGCCGCCGGTGGATGTCGCGGCGGCGAGATGGCCGCGCACGTCCAGCGCCACGGCGCCGACCGTGCCGAAGTAATTCTGCGGCTCGCCTCGCGCCTCATTCTTCAACGCGTTCTGCAGCTCGCGCCAGCGCTCTTCGGTGCGAAAGTATTCCGGCGCGGCGAATTCGATGCCGCGTTCGCGCGCGAAGGCCTCGGCGCCTTCGCCGATCAGCATCACGTGCAGCGAGTGCTCCATTGCCGCGCGGGCCAGCAGCACCGGATTGCGGATGCCTCGCACACCGGCGACCGCGCCGGCGCGTAGCGTCGCGCCCTCCATGATCGCGGCATCCAGCTCGTTCCTTCCTTCATGCGTGAACACCGCGCCGCGGCCTGCGTTGAATTGCGGCGCATCCTCCAGCGCCGTCACGGCCGCGCATACCGCATCCAGCGCGGAATCCCCCGCGCGCAGACGCGCATGGCCGCGCTGCAACGCCTCATGCAATGATGCGCGAATCGCCTGCTGCTTGCCGGATGAAACATTCCGGCCGATCACGCCCGCACCGCCGTGGATCAGCAGCACCGGCGCCGTGGAGTCGGCATCCATGCCATGAGTATGGCGCACTCACTGTCCGGAAGAAGCAGGTGCGGGTGGCGGCGGAGGTGGTGGCGGCGGCGGTGGTGGCGGCGGCGGTGGTGGCGGCGGCGGACGCACGGCCAGAGGTGGTGGCGCAGAACGCGCGGTGCATCCGCGTGTGGGCAGGATCTCCAGTTCGGTTTTCGGCGCTTCATTCACCCGCACCGACATCGGCTTGCCCGGCGGGCCGCTCAACGAAAGGTTCAGATTGCCCGTTTCGCTGCCTTGGCGCAGTGAACCATCCAGCGACACGCGAAGTTCGTCGTGGCGGCTCTCTTGCACACGCAGATTCAACTGAAAACTCAAAGATCGTCCGTCCCGGCTTTCCGATTGCGAAATGGAAGCCGAGCCACCGGACTTCATGCAAACGACTGGAGATGCAATCACCCGTCCATCGCGCACGATGCGCATCGCCAACTGATATTCCGGCGCGTGGGTATCCGGCTTCGCCGCGGCCATTGCGCGCGGCGGGCTGGTGACGTAAATCGCGACGCCGACGGCAACGGCGAGACCGCTCATGGCCATTTGGCCGATGAGGCGGCGCGTGGCGTCAGGTATAGGCAGGTTGAGCATGTCGATGCGCTCCATGATCGGATGACCGGGCCAGAAGCTGCCCGCCGGCAGCACCGCGCCGGCGAACTGGACTTTCAACATCGCATTGGCATAGCGGCGGCGTGAGCGCGGATGACCGCGCAGCACCGCCGCATCGCACGCCAGTTCCTGATTGCGCCGTAGCCGCGGCAAGGCCCACCACGCGAGCGGGTTGAACCAGAACAGCGCATGCAGCGCGGTGGCGCACGCGCCAATCAGGCCGTCACGACGGCGCGCGTGCATCGCTTCGTGCGCCAGGATCAAGACACGCTCGCACGCGTCGTAGCGCTGTTCGAAATCGCAAGGCAGCACCAATCGCGCACGCCAAACGCCGATCAATGCTGGACCGGTCACGGCATCGCGCGCGCGCAGGATTTCGGAAATTCCCGCCGGCATTCTGCACACCACTCGTTGCCCGGTACGCAGCGCGCGCAGGAACCGGCCCTGCCGCGCGATCGCGATCAGCAGCAGCGCGCAAGCGCCCATGAACCAGAGGATCGCAATCGACGCGCGCCAGTCCATGCGCGTGGCAGAACGGACGGGCGCGTGCGACGTCGATACGATCGAAATCAGCATTGACGGGACGTGCACGATGGAGGTTTGCGCTGCCACGTGCGGAAGCTGGCTTGCGATCAGCGCCAGCGGTGGCAGCCACCATAGATGACAGGCGTGTTCGATACCGAAAGCGCGGCGCCACGGAATACGCAATGCCGCCACGACCGCCAGCGCCGCGCTCAAGGCCAGCGTGGCCAGCCACAGCCGCTGCAGCAGATCAATCGCGTTCATCGTCGAGCTCCGCAATGAGCCGCCTGATTTCGCGGATGTCCTTGTTCGAGAGTTTGCGCTGCTCGCTGAAGTGCGCGACCAACGGCGCGACCCGGCCGCCGAACAGGCGATCGAGCAGACCTTTGCTTTCCTCCGACACGTAGCGTTCGCGCGACAGCAATGGCTCGTACAGATAGCGGCGGCCTTCACGCGTGGCCTTGACGGCCCGCTTGCGCAACAGGCGATTCAGCAGCGACTTCACGGTGCCTTCCTGCCAGCGCTGGCGCGGACCGACTTCAGCGAGGATTTCCTCGGCGCTGCGCGGCGCGCGCCGCCACAGCACTTCCATGATTTCGCGTTCGGCTTCGCTGATGGGCGCGGACATACGTTTACAGACGTAAGCGATGCCTATTGTTTACGCCTGTAAACGACGGATGTCAAGCGCGACCCTCAGACGCCCTGCGGCAACGCCTGATTCACGGCGATTGCCGCGGGAAAGCGCAGGAACGCCGTGGTGCCCTGTCCTGCCGTGCTGTCCAGTTCCACCGGCCAGCCGAAACGGCTGGCGATGCGGCGAACGACGGCCAGTCCCACACCACTGCCGTCGCACGGATCGCCGCGCTGGATCGGCCGCAATGCGCGTTCGCCGTCGACGCCCGCGCCGGTGTCGGACACGCGCACGCTGTCCGCATCCACCCGCACCACGATCTGCCCGCGTTCGGTGCACAGGCAGGCGTTGCGGATCAGATTTCCGATCACCACCGCGCAGACGCGCGGCGGCGCGTGCAGCGCGAAACGGGCGCCTTCCTCCAGTTTCAATTCGACCGGTTTGCTGCCGAGCAGGTCGCGATAGCGCTCGACTTCTTCGCGCACCACGTCGTTGACCAGGAAATCCTCCTGCGGCAGGCCGGTGTCGGATTCGCGCGCCAGCACCAGGAAGGTTTCGATCAGCGCCTCGATCTCGCGCACGGAACGGCGGATGCGTGTCAGCGAGCGCTGCGCGAACGGGCTGAGATCGGCCTCATCGGCCAGGACATCGGCAGCCACCTTGATGATGGTCAGCGGCGTGCGCAATTCGTGGCTGGCGTCGCGGGTGAAATTGCGCTCGCGTTCGACGAATGCCTGCAATCTCAGCGCGAGATTGCGGAAGGCGTGCGCCAGTGTGGCGACGTCGCTGTCACCGGATGCGAAGCGGTCGAGCGCGAGCGCGCCGGGGTGCGCCGGATCCCATTCGCGCATCGCGCGGGCCAGAGCTACCACCGGCGAAGGCACGCGCCGCAACACCCGTTGGGCGATCAGCCGCCTCCGCCGCGTGACCTTGCGCCCGCGCATGGCTCAAGCTTGTGCAGCGGTGCCGATCTCGGCATCGAGATCGGCCAGCCGGTACCCCGCGCTGTGGATGGTGTGCAGCAGCGGACGATCGAACGGCTTGTCGATCACCTTGCGAAGGTTGTAGAGATGGGAACGCAAGGTGTCGGAGTCGGGTAGCGTATCGCCCCAAATCTCGCGCTCGATGTCGCGCCGGCTCACCACGCGCGGAGATTCGCGCATCAGGATCGTCAGCAGCTTCAGGCCGATGGGCGACACCTGCAATTCCTCGCCGTTGCGGGTCAATCGCAAGGTAGCGGTATCCAGGGTGAGGTCGCCAACCCTCAGCACTTCCGCCGAAACCTGCCGGCGGTCGCGGCGGATCAGCGCGCGCACCCGCGCTTCCAGTTCGCGCGGTTCGAAGGGCTTGACCAGGTAATCGTCCGCGCCGGCATCCAGTCCGATCAGCTTGTCTTCCAGCGTGTCGCGCGCGGTCAGCATCAACACCGGAGTGGATTTCTTGGCGTCGGAACGCAGCTTGCGGCAGACATCCAGGCCATCCATGCCCGGCAGCATCAAGTCCAGCACGACCACGTCGAAACTACCGGACACCGCCAGGTGCAGCCCGGTGACGCCGTCGGCCGCATAGTCCACCGAATAACCGCGGCGTTCCAGGAATTCGCCGATCATTTCGGCGATTCCGCGATTGTCCTCGACCAGCAGCACCAGCCCGGATTGTTCTTCGCGCGCACTCATGCGTGCCCCCTCGAAAGCGGAAACGGATGGACTGACGGCGATCATCGCGCGTCAATTTGACGCCTCTGGGGTGAGCGATACGTGAATCGGCGGCCGGCGCGTCAACCTGCGCCGGGATCGAACGTTTAAGATCGGACGCGCCTCTTTGGCCTAACCCGGGAGCTTCCATGCGCATTCAACCCCTCGTTCTTCTGGCCGTGCTGTCCTGTGCCGTTCCGGCAGCATTCGCCCAATCGACGCCCGCAACGGGTTCCAGCGACGCCACGTCGGTGTCACCGGCGGGTCAGCGACAGCCTCTTGATGCCAATCACGATGGAATCATTACCCGCGAAGAGGCCCAGGCGCGTCCCGGCTTCGCGCGGCATTTCGACGAGATCGACACCAATCACGACGGCAAGATCGATCGCGGCGAATTCCGGGCCTGGCACCAGCAGATGAAGAGCCGCCGCGAGCAGAAGCAGGGGCAATCGGCCGCGCCGGCGGAAGCCTCATCCAGCGGGTGAGCCGGGGCTTTCGCGAGATGCCAATCAAAGGCATCTCGCGCCGGCGGATGGCGCGCATGGAGCGCGCCCGAACGCCGAAGGTGGCCCTGAGCTGCACAGCAGCGAAGGGTGAGCGCCAAGGATGGCGCGAATAACGCACGCACATGGACGTGCGGGCAGGAAAGCGCTTCAGGACGACTGCTCGCCACCTCTCGCTTGTCTCGCGAGCATCGGCGCCAGCGCCGGCCACACGTTGTCCAGCACCCGCGGCTGCGCGGCCGCGGTCGGATGCAAGCCGTCTTCCTGCATCGCGCCGGGATCGAGCGCGATGCCTTGCAGCAGGAACGGCACCAGACCGGCGCCGTTCTCCTTCGCCAGTTGCGCATAGATCGCGCGCAAACCATCGCGGTATTGCGGGCCATAGTTCACCGGCAACTCGATCCCCAGCAGCAACACTCTTGCGCCGCTGCCGCGGCATTGCGTGATCATCGATTCCAGATTGCTGCGGATTTCGGACAGCGGCAATCCGCGCAGTCCGTCGTTGGCGCCCAGTTCGATGATCACCAGCGCCGGGCGATAGGTCTTCAGCAGACCGGGCAGCCGGCTCAACCCCGAAGCCGTCGTTTCGCCGCTGATGCTGGCATTGATCAACGTGCGCGGCGGCCGCATGTCACGCAGACGCGCTTGCAGCAGGCTGGGCCATCCCTTGTCCAGTTCGATATTGTGTGCGGCGGAAAGCGAATCGCCGAGCAGCAGGATCGTGTTCGCCGGAGCGGCGGCTACGCACCGCGCGCCCATCAGCATTACGAGGCAGAACAACATGCAGGACCGCAGCCAGAATCGCATCGCTCTGCTCTCGGCGGAAGGCGTGGGCAAACATATCGACGGCCCCTCGGGCCGGCTCGACATCCTCAACGATGTCAGCCTCGAAGTGAACACGGGAGAAACCGTCGCCATCAGCACTACAAGGCAGAACCACATGCACGACGGCAGCAGGAATCGCATCGCTCTACTCTCGACGGCGGGCGTGGGCAAGTACGTCGAAGGCCCATCGGGCCGGCTCGATATCCTCAACGATGTCAGCCTCGAAGTGAATGCGGGGGAAACCGTCGCGATTACCGGCGCCTCGGGTTCCGGCAAGACCACGCTGCTGGGGCTGCTCGCGGGGCTCGATCTGCCCAGCCGCGGCAGCGTGCGATTGGACGGCCAAAAGCTGGAAACACTGGACGAGGAAACGCGCGCGCGATTGCGTTTGCGCAATGTCGGCTTCGTATTCCAGTCGTTTCA
>DATFCO010000251.1:0-18198 GCA_035253005.1 Rhodanobacteraceae bacterium | reverse complement strand
TTTCACCGCCGGATCGAAACCGGATTCCATTTCCACCGTGCCGATGCCTTGCGACTTCTCGCCGGTCGGTTCGGCGTTGCCGTAATGCCGCCAGCGCGCGGCGTCGCCCGCTTCCTGCACGTTCATGCCGAAATCGATCATGTTCACCAGCACCTGCACGTGCCCTTGCGGCTGCATGTCGCCGCCCATCACGCCGAACGCCATCCAAGGTTCGCCGTCCTTCATCACGAACGCCGGAATGATGGTGTGGAACGGTCGCTTGCCCGGCGCGTACACGTTGGCGTCCTTGGGATTCAGCGAATACAACTCGCCGCGATCCTGGAACATGAAGCCGAGTCCGTCCGGCACCAGACCCGAGCCCATGCCGCGGTAGTTCGACTGGATCATCGACACCATCATGCCGTTCGAATCGGCGGTTTCGAAATCGGTGGTGTCGCCCTGAAACAGGCGCGGATCGCCGGGGCCGATATCCGGATTGGCATGATCGAGATGGATCAGCTTGCGGCGCGCATCGGCATACTGTTGCGACAACAATCCTGTCATCGGAATGTCGACGAAGCGCGGATCGGCGTAGAACTTCGCGAGATCTTCGTACGCCAGGCGCTTGGCTTCGATCATGGCGGTCAGAGCATCGGCGCTACCCGCGCCCATTTTCTTCAGATCGAAGCCTTTCAGGATATTGAGTATTTCCAGCGTGGCAAAGCCTTGTCCATTCGGCGGCAATTCGTACACGTCGTAGCCGTGATAGTTCACCGACTGCGGCGTCACCCATTCGCCATGGAAATCGGCGAAATCGGAATAGCGCAGATCGCCGCCGATGCGCTTGAAATACGCGTCGATGGTGTGCGCGATTTGTCCCTTGTAGAACGCATCGCGCCCGCCCTGCGCGATCATCGTCAGCGTGTTCGCGAGATCGGGGTTGCGGAAGATTTCTCCTTGCGCCGGTGTACGACCGTCGATCAGATAGGTCTTGCGCGCGTTGTCGCTCTCCTCGATCAGCTTGGCGTACTTGTCGAACGCCTCGAAATTGCCTTTCCAATACTGCGCGACCAGTTCGGTCACCGGAAAACCGTTCTTCGCCAGCGCGATCGCGGGCGCGAGGTCGTCCGCGATGGGCAACTTGCCGAATTTCTCGTGCAGCGCGAACCAGGTATCCACCGTTCCGGGCACCGTGACCGGCAACGACCCGACGGCAGGGATATGCGCTTGGTACGGCAATCCGGCTTTCTCGTAAGCCCTCTTCACTTCCGCCTGCATCTTCGCCAGGTCGCGCCCTTTCGCCGACGGGCCGGAACCGTTGTAGCCGTAGAGCTTGTGTGTCTTGGGATCCCACACGATCGCGAACGCATCGCCGCCGATGCCGTTCAACACCGGCTCGGTCAAGCCGAGCACGGCGTTCGCGGCGATCGCCGCATCCACCGCGCTGCCTCCCTTCTTCAGGATTTCGATCGCGGCGAGTGACGCCAGCGGCTGTTCGGTCGCCGCCATGCCGTGTTGCGCCAACACGGGAGAACGCGAAGCCCAGGGCTTACCGGAGTAGCGATCGCCGCGACCGATGTCGGCATCCGCCGTACCTGCGAGCAACGCCAGCACGAAGAACAGCGCGGAAATTCCGCGTGCACGAAAAGTCCCGCTATCGCTCTCGAAGACAAAGGTGCGCATAAGCCGACTCCCGGATTGTCACGGTGCGAAGCGTGATGTGTTAGCACGATCGGCGCGGATTCACCAGTGGAGATGGACCGGCCATCGCCCGATCGCATGACGCATCCGCGCGCGCTTCTGGCAGACTGCGTTGTCCGGAGAATCGTGTGATGCAGCAAACGCTACGTAGCTTGATCTTCGCGTGCGCACTGGCGCTGGTCGGTTGCGCGGCGCACCTGCCTTCAAACGCACACCCGTCCGAAACGGCTTTTGCGCCGGCCGCACCGGCGATCGCATCCGCGAATCCATTGATCCTGATTTCGATCGACGGTTATCGCCCGGACTATCTGCAACGCGGCTTGTCGCCGAACCTGCGAAGGCTGGCCGATCATGGCGTGCGTGCGCAATGGATGATTCCCTCGTTCCCCACACTCACCTTCCCCAACCACTACACGCTGGTGACCGGCTTGTATCCCGATCACCACGGCATCGTCGCCAACGAGATGGAGGATCCTTCGATCCAGCCGGATCATCATTTCAGCTTGAAGGATCGTCTAGCGGTCGGCGATGGCCGCTGGTGGGACGAGGCCACGCCGCTGTGGGTCAGCGTGCAACAACAGGGCAGACATGCGGCGACGATGTTCTGGCCGGGCTCGGAAGCGCCGATCCACGGCGTGCGGCCGGATCACTGGCATCCGTTCGATGCGAAAGTAACGCCCGACGCGCGCGTGGACCAGGTGTTGCAATGGCTGGACTTGCCGCGCGCGCAGCGTCCGCAATTTATCACGCTGTATTTCGATCAGGTCGATCATCAGGCGCACGAGCACGGGCCGGATTCGAAAGAGATGGACGACGCGCTGCGACAGGTCGATGTCGCGCTCGGGCGGCTGATCGAGGGTCTGAAGCAACGCGACTTGTTCGACAAGGTGAATCTGGTAATCGTTTCCGATCACGGCATGGCGGCGGTGCCGCCCGGCCATATCATTTACATCGACAAGTTCTTCGATACCCGCCGCGAACACACGGTGATGCTCGGAGCGGTCGCGGGTGTCGATGCCGATGACGGCAGCAAACCGGATGGGCGCAAGTTGCTGGCGTCGCATCCGCACATGCGATGCTGGAAGAAGAGCGACATTCCGCGCCGCTTCCACTACGGCACGAATCCGCGCATTCCGGCGATCGTCTGCCTGGCGCAGACCGGTTGGTTGATCACCACGCGCGCGGAGCATGCGAAGCACAAGCATCCCGAGCGCGGCGAACACGGCTATGACAACGCCGATCCGCTGATGCGCGCCTTGTTCATCGCGGAGGGACCCGCGTTCGAGCACGGTTACGTCGCGCCGCCGTTTCCGAACGTGGACGTTTATTCGCTGCTCGCGCACTTGCTGCGCATCACGCCGGAAAGGAACGAAGGCGATTACTCGTCGATAGAGGCGATGCTGAAACCGCAGGTGCGCTAGCACCGGGATGCGCGCACCTGCGGAATTCCTGCTATCTGCAATAGCCCGGCACCCAGTAACCGTGCGCGTTGTAGTGGCCCGGCACCCACCAGCATGCCGGCGGTGGAGGCGGCGGCCGGCGCGGCACCACCACGCAACCGCTTGCGGCCAGCGTGCCGCCCAGCGCCAGCGTGCAGATCAGAATTCTCGCGATGCGCAGCATGTCGCTCTCCGCATGGAACCCGTGCGAAGAACGTTTCAAACGAAATCGCGGTTGACGAACGCGCACGCCCGGCACGTGCGCGTTCAGCCGTCGGTGAAGATCAGCCGCGCAGCGCGCGCATCGATTCTTCCGTGTAGCGCGCGCCGGCCGCGACATCGCGCGGAAACACCCGATCGATCGCGGCGAGATCGTCTTTCGACATGACGACATCCAGCGCGCCGAGATTCTCGTCGAGATACTCGATGCGCTTGGTGCCGGGAATCGGCACGATGTGCTCGCCTTGCGCCAGCACCCAGGCCAACGCCAGTTGCGCGGGCGTGCAGCCTTTCGCATTCGCCAAGTTGCGCACGGTGTCCACCAGCGCAAGATTCTTCGCGAAGTTCTCGCCCTGAAAACGCGGATTGCCGCGGCGGAAATCGTCTTCGGCGAAGTCCTGCGGACTCCTGATCGCGCCGGTCAGAAAACCGCGGCCCAGCGGCGAATACGGCACGAAACCGATGCCGAGCTTTTCGCACGTTTGCAGGATTCCATCCTCGGGATCGCGCGTCCAAAGCGAGTATTCGCTCTGCACCGCGGTGATCGCATGGACCTTGTGGGCGCGTTCGATCGTCTGCGAGGACGGTTCCGACAAACCGAGGTGACGCACCTTGCCCGCGCGCACCAGTTCGGCCATCGCGCCGACGGTCTCCCCGATCGGCACGCTGCGGTCGACGCGATGCTGGTAATACAGGTCGATATGATCCACGCCCAGACGCTTCAGGCTCGCGTCGCACGCGGCGCGCACGTACTCGGGACGGCCGTTGATGCCGCGCCGCTCCGGGTCGACCGGATCGCGCATGATGCCGAACTTGGTGGCGAGAAAGACTTCATCGCGCCGGCCGCGGATCGCCTTGCCGACCAGTTGCTCGTTGGCGCCGCTGCCGTACATGTCGGCGGTGTCGAGAAAGTTCAGGCCAGCATCGAGCGCGTGATGGATCGTCGCAATCGATTCGGCGTCGTCGGCCGCGCCGTAGAACTCGCTCATGCCCATGCAGCCGAGGCCGATGGCGGAAACGGTTGGTCCCTTCTGACCGAGTGTGCGTCTTTGCATGTTTCTCTCCTGGGTAATGCGAACCCGCTGCTTGACGCGCGCTGGATCGCGGCCAAGACTGCGGCATCGATCTTCTTGGAGTCGGCATGCGCAAGTATCAAGTCTGTTTTGCGCTTCTTGCGTGTGTTCTGGCGGCGTGTACCGCGCATCCGGAACAGAGCGGGACTGATGTGCCGGCCGCGGGATCGAGCGCATCGCCACGACGGATCACCGCGTCTCCACCTTCCGCTCCTGCTTACACGGACACGAACTGGAATTTCAGCATCGACGTGCCGCCGGACTGGAAGGTCGAGCACGATTTCGCGCACGGCTATCTCGCGGACGGCGCATGGAAGACCTACGCCGCGCCGGATTCGCGCGGCATGCCGGTCATTTCGCTGACCATGCCCGGCTCGAATCAAATCACTTCGGCGGAACTCCGCATCGGCGCCAGCCGCGAAGCGAACGAGATCGCGCATTGCGCCACGCCGCCGGATTCCATTCGCGCCGGCAGTTTGCACAGTGAGCGGATCGGCAACGCGCAGTTCATCACGTTCGAAGCGTCGGACGCGGCGATGAGCCACTATCTCGAAGTGAAAAGTTTCCGCGCGGTGCACGACGGCGCGTGCTACGCGATCGATCTGCTGGTGTACGGCACCAATCCACAGGTTTACGATCCGCCGCCCACGCCGCCGTTTTCGAAGGAGCAGGCGTTCGCGAAAATGCATACTGTGCTGCAAACGTTTCGCTTCACACGCTGACCGGCGACGCATCGCCTTCTTCGCGCAGCACCGGCAGGCTCAAGGTCACGCGCAAGCCGCCGCCGTCCGCGTTTTCCGCGTGGATCTCGCCGCCATGCGCCTTGGCGACGCGCTCGACCAGGGTCAACCCGAGTCCATGTCCTTCCGCCAGCCGCGCATTGCTGCCGCGAAAGAACGGACGGAACAGCATCTCCAGTTCGTTCGCGGGCACGCCGGGGCCATAATCGCGCACTTCGACCACGGCGCGATCGCGTTCGCTGCGCAGCTCGATCCGGACGCGCGCACCCTGCGGACTGAACTTGATCGCATTGGCGATCAGGTTTTCGACTGCACGCCGCAACAGCACCGCGCTGCCGCTCACCACGGGCGAACCGCCATGCGTCAGCCGCAACTCGATGTTTCGTTCCTGTGCCGGTACGTGCATCGTGGCCACGCATTCCTCCAGCAGCAGGCCCAGTTCCACCGGCTCGCGTTCCATGCCGGGCAGATCGCCTTTCAGCCGCGACAGCGCCAGCATCTCGCCGGTCATGCGATCCAGCCGCGCGATCTCGCGCTCGGCCTGAAGGAAATGCACTTCGGCTTCCGCGCCCGCGCTGTGCTGGGCGAGATCGAGTATCACCTGCAACCGCGCCAGCGGCGAACGGACTTCGTGCGAGAGATCCTGCAGCACGCCGCGGTCGTGCGCGACCAGCGCCTCGATGCGCCCGGCCATCGCATTGAAATCGCGCGCGAGCTGACCGAGCTCGTCGCGCCGGTTCCAGCGCTCGTCCACGCGCGCGGACAGTTCGCCCGCGGCCATCTTCTGCGCGGCACTCCGCAGCGCTTCGACCGGCCGCGCCACGCTGCGCGCCACCCACCAGCCGACGATACCGATTAGCAGCAACGACAACAGCAACTCCACCGCCAACAGGATTTCCAGGCGCGTGCTGTGCGACAACCGCTCGCGCGCGAAGGCGAAGCCGACGAACTGGCGCGGCTGCCCGCCGGAACCCGCGAGCTGCTGGACGGAAACCTGCGCGCCGCGCCAAGGTTGCGACAAGACGTCGCGGCCGCTGCCGAGCCACTGCGGCAAGACGCGCCGTACCGGCGGCGGCAAGTGCAACGGCTGCACTTCGCGGCCACCTTGGTACAGCGTGGCTTCGATACCCTGCTCGCGCTGCTGGTTCCGCCAGCGTTGCAGCGCGACGTCGCCGCCGTTTTCGTAGGCGGTGTTGGCCTGCTGTGCCAGTGCGCTCCAGTTGATTTCGCGCGTGGCGGTGTATTCGATGAAGTAACGCGCCACCATGCCGCCCAGCACGAACACAAGCACGTTGACGACGCAGAAGGATGCCAGCAGTCGCCAGAACAAGGGGCTCTTCAGCGGGCTCACGGCGACGGTGCCTTCGCTAAGTCCGCGCTGGACCTGTTTTGATCAGTACTTTGCGCGTCGGCGTGTGCGAGGATCGGGCCCGGTACATGGATGTACCGCTTTGGGGGCCAAGGAATCCTCACGTACTGACGTGTACGCTCCGGTTCCCGCGCTCCGGCGTCACGCAATCTGCCTTCGCTCGCTACGCTTTTCAAAGGCACCTTATCCCACCGTCAGTAAGTAACCCGCGCCGCGCACCGACTCGATCCGCGGCGATTCGGCGCCGGCCTGCTTCAACTTCTGCCGCAGGCGGCTGACGTGCACGTCGATGCTGCGGTCGAAGCGTTCCAGTTCGCGTCCGAGCGCGCTGCGCGACAGCGCGGCCTTGTCGATCACCTCGCCCGCGCGTTGCGCCAGCGCGAACAGTAGGCCGAATTCCGCGCCGGTCAGCGGCAATTCGTTTTCGCCTGCGAAGGCGCGCCGCTCGCCCGGCAACAGCCGCAACGAGCCGACGTGCAGATCTCCCGCGGCCGCCACGGTATGCCTGCGCAGTTGCGCGCGCACGCGCGCCAGCAATTCGCGCGGCAGGCAGGGTTTTGCCAGATAGTCGTCCGCGCCCAGTTCCAGACCGATCACCCGGTCCACCGGCTCGCCGCGCGCGGACAACATGATCACGGGCAGGCGGTGTTGCAGGCGCAACTCGCGCAGCGCGTCCAGCCCGTTCTGGCCGGGCATGCTGACGTCGAGGATCAGCAGATCCGGCCGCAACGACGCATCCGACAGCCGCGCAAGCATCGATGCCGCGTCGTGCACGTAATCCACCTCGAACGCCTCGCGACGCAGGTATTCGGCGAGCAGCTCGCACAGCTCGCGGTCGTCGTCGACTATCAGGATCTTGGGCATGTGCATAGCGTGCCTGCGAAAGCTGACTCGCGGCTGCACGGCGGCACGCGCTTTACCCTTCTTTACCCCACGCGCACGATCTTCAACGCGGTGCGGGTTTCAAATGCTCGCAACGGTTCGATTGGCGAACCATTTGAGAAGTGCGGACAACGGAGCTCTTGGGCCATGGACGGCGGCTCTTGTCCGCGTTTTTGATCCTCGCGATCGGCGATGATCGCAAAACGAAGGAGCAATGAAATGCGCAAGACCCTGCTATCTATTATTGCCGCCGCCGCGATCGGCGGTTCCTCGCTGGCGCTCGCCTCGGCAGGCGGCAGCGGTTTCGCCCATGACGGCTGGCATCACGGACACGGCATGACGGCCATGCACGAACTGGGCAAGTTGAACCTGAGCGACGCCCAGCGCGACAACGTCAAGCAGCTCGCCAAGCAGAGTTTCGGCCAGATCAAGCCGCAAATGGAAGCGTTGCGCCAGCAGCGCCAGGCATTCGAATCCATGGAACCGACGGCCTCGGGCTACCAGACTGCGGCGAACAACCTCGCAACGACGGAGGCCAATCTGGCGCGTGCGCGGGTGCTGGCAAGCGCTTCGTTGCGCGCACAGGTCTACAACGTGCTGACGCCGGCGCAGCGCTCGCAACTCGCCACGATGCAGGCGCAGCGGCAAGCGCGCATGCAGCAGTGGAAAGAGTTCCAGGCGCAGCATCCGCTGCCGGACAGCGGTTCCTCGGCGCAGTAAACGCTATACGACGCGAGCGACAGCGGCCACCGCGTGCGGTGGCCGCTGTTTTACGCGGACTTCTCCAACACCTCGACGCAGGCACGATACCGCGCCGCGATCCGTTCCTCATCGCGATGGTGGAAATCGCGCACCACCCATTCGCCGTCGACCATCACGTCGCGCACCAGCGGCGTATTGCCGGCGAAGACGAAACTGTCCAGCACATTGTTCCGATCGCGCGCCGCGAGCAGCGGCGAGTTTTCGTCCAGCACCAGCAGGTCGGCACGTGCGCCGATACCGAACTGCGCAATTCCGGAAGCCTGCGTGCCACCCTGCAACGCCGCCTCCCACAAGGTTTGGCCCACGCTCGTCCCGGGTTCTCGTGACGCGACGTTGCGGCTGCGCGTGATCAGGCGCTGTCCGTATTCCAGCCAGCGCAATTCCTCGACCGGCGAAACGGAGATGTGCGAATCCGAGCCGGTGCCGAGAGTGCCGCCGGTTTGCAGATACTTTTCCAGCGGAAACAGGCCGTCGCCCAGATTCGCTTCGGTCGTCGGGCACAGCCCCGCGACCGCTCCGGATTTAGCGAGGTTGTCGATTTCGTCCTGGTCCAGATGCGTCGCGTGCACCAGGCACCAGCGTGCATCGACGTCGGCGTGATCGAACAGCCAGCGCACTGGCCGCGCACCGCGCACCGCGAGGCATTCCTCGACTTCGCCGGTCTGTTCGGCGATATGGATGTGGATCGCGCCTTCGCGCGCGAGCGGCGAGGCCAGCACTTCGCGCATCGGCGCTTCCGGCACCGCGCGCAGCGAATGCAGCGCGATACCGACGCGCAGCGTCCGAGATTGCAGTGCATGCAACTGCTCCAGCAGACGCAGGTACATTTCTGCGTCCATGCCGAACCGGCGTTGACGGTCGTCGAGGGCGCGACCGTCGAAACCGCCGGTCATGTACAGAACCGGCAACAGCGTCAGCCCGATGCCCGTTTCTTTCGCCGCTTCGATGACCGCCAGCGACATCGCGCATGGATCGGCATACGGTTTGCCGTCCGGCGCATGATGCAGATAATGGAATTCGCAGACGTGCGTGTAGCCGGCCTTCAGCATCTCGACATAAAGCTGCGCCGCGATCGCGCGCAGGTCGTCCGGGCCGATGCGCGAAGCGAACGAATACATCGCTTCGCGCCACGTCCAGAAAGTGTCGCCGCTTCGGCCTTTTCGCTCCGCTAATCCAGCCATGGCGCGCTGGAAGGCATGCGAATGCAGGTTCGGCATGCCAGGCAACACGAAATGTCGTTGTTCCCGTGACGCGGGCGATGTGTCTGCTCGAGTCTCCGCAATCCGGCCGCTTTCGATGCACAACGAAACATCGCACCGCCAGCCTTGCGGCGTCCAGAGATTCCCTGCACGCAGTTCCTGTTCGCTCATCGGCTTTCCTCGCATCGGGCGCCGGGTCGCACGCCGCATCGGCGATCCTATCGGCAATAATGCGCCGATGCAGGAACCTGCCGATCCCGCTACGCCGCGTTTGCAGCGCCTGCTGCGACACGACTGGCTTTCGCCGCTGCAATGGCGGCGGCGGCTGTTGTTCTGGTGCGGCGCGGTGCTGGTCGCGCTGGCGGCGATCGTCTTTGCCAAACTGAGCACGCTCGCCTATCAGACGTTCGTCCGTGTCACCGCGCAGCGTGCTTGGTTGCCGCTGCTGCTGACACCGGCGGTGTTCGCATTGCTGGCGTGGTTGACCTCGGGCGCATTGAAGGCGACGCGCGGTTCGGGTATTCCGCAGGCGATCGCGGCATTGCAGATCGAGGACGAGGGCTTCCGCGATCGCCTGCTGTCGCTGCGCATCGCCGCGGGCAAGATGGCGTTGACGCTCGCCGGGCTGCTGGCCGGCGCATCGATCGGCCGCGAAGGCCCGACGGTGCATGTCGGCGCGGGCTTGCTGTATTCGCTGGGCCGACGTTTCGGTTTTGCCGAACCCGCAGCTGCGGGACGTTTCGTATTGGCCGGCGCGGCGGCAGGACTGGCGGCCGCATTCAACACGCCTCTGGCCGGCGTAGTATTCGCGATCGAGGAAATGGCGGGTGCGTTCGAGCATCGCGTAAGCGGCATCATCCTCACCGCAGTGATCATCGCCGGCATCGTATCGCTCGGATTGCTCGGCAACTACGCGTATTTCGGTACGGTCACCACCGAGTTGCCGCTAGGTCAAAGCTGGCTGGCGGTGCTGATCTGCGGCGTGCTGTGCGGACTGGCCGGCGGATTGTTCGCGCGACTGATCCTGCTGAGCGGACGCCCGTTGTCGCGCGTCGCGAACGTGCGCGCACGATTTCCGATTCCGTTCGCCGCCGCGTGCGGGTTGGCGCTGGCGATCATCGGTCTCGCCAGCGCGAGCAGCGTGTACGGCACCGGCTACGACCAGGCGCGGGCGATCCTGCAGCAGGCGAGCGGCGCGCCCGGCGCGGGTTTCGGCGGCTACAAGTTTCTCGCCAACATCGTTTCGTACTGGGCCGGCATTCCCGGCGGCATTTTCTCGCCCGCGCTCGCGGTCGGCGCGGGCCTCGGCCACAACATCGCGCACTTGCTGCCCGGTTCGCCCACAGCGGCAGTCGTGCTGCTGGGCATGGCCGGCTATCTTGCCGGCGTGACGCAGGCGCCGCTCACTTCGGCGATCATCTCGATGGAACTGACCGACAATCAGGCGATGATCATTCCAATCCTGGCGGTGTGCCTGATCGCGCGCGGCAGCTCCGCCTTGTTCTGCCCCGTGCCGGTGTACCGGGCGTTCGCGCAGCGGTTGGTCGAGGAGCATGAGCGGAACTCGAAAGAGCAGTTCTCGCAAGGAAACTTCGCGCAATGAACGAGCTTTGGGATCACCTGCTGCTGAATTGCTCGCTCGTCACGTTCGCGGGCGATTCCGGCTACGGACTTGTCTATAACGGCGCCGTCGGCTGGCGCGAGGACAAGATCGTTTTCGCTGGATCGTTCAACGACTTGCCCGGCAAACCGGATGCGCTTGCGAACCACGTCGAATCGCTGCACGGCGCTCTGGTGACACCCGGATTGGTGGATTGCCACACGCATCTGGTGTTCGCGGGCGACCGCGCGGACGAATTCGAGCGGCGACTGGAAGGCGAGAGCTACGAAGCGATCGCGCGTGCCGGCGGCGGCATTCTTTCTACCGTGCGCGCCACGCGCGCCGCATCCGAAGAGGAGTTGCTGGCGCAATCGCTGCCGCGCGCGCGAGGTCTGGTTGCCGACGGAGTCACCACCATCGAGATCAAGTCCGGTTACGGCCTCGATCTCGAAACCGAATTGAAGATGCTGCGCGTGGCGCGCCGTATCGGCGCGGAACTCGGCATCGGCATTTCCACCACCCTGCTGGGTCTGCACGCATTGCCGCCGGAATACAAGGAGCGCCGCGCCGACTATGTCGCGATGGTTCGCGAAGAATGGCTGCCGGCGGCACAGCGCGAAGGACTCGCCGACGCCGTGGACGCGTTCTGCGAAGGCATCGGCTTCACGCCGGAAGAAGTGCGGCGCGTGTTCGCGCGCGCGAACGAACTCGGATTGCCGGTGAAATTGCATGCCGATCAATTGTCCGGTCTGGGCGGCGGCGGATTGGCTGCCGAACATCGGGCGCTCTCGGCCGATCATCTCGAATGTGCCAGCGACGAGTGCATCGGCGAGATGGCGCGAGCCGGCACGGTGGCGGTGCTGTTGCCCGGGAGCTTCTACGCGCTGCGCGAAACGCGTTTACCTCCGGCGGAGGTATTGCGCGCGAAGGGCGTGCCGGTCGCGGTGGCCACCGACCTCAATCCCGGCACCTCGCCGCTGCGCTCGCTGCGGCTGGCGATCAACCTGGCCTGCACGCTGTTCCGGCTGACGCCGGAAGAAGCCTTGCGAGGCGCCACGTGCAACGCCGCGCGCGCGCTGGGATTGCCCGATCGCGGACGGCTCATTGCGGGACAGCGCGCGGACATTGCGGTGTGGAACATCCGCGAGCCCGCCGAATTGGCCTACTGGATCGGCGGTTCGCTGCTGCAACGCGTTTTCGCCGGCGGACGCGAGCTCACACCGCGCTCACACTGGTGACAAATCGTCAATTGCAGTCACAAAAGGTGAACTGCCGGACATGCGAGCAACGCGTCACATTTGCTGCACATCGATATCACGAGGATGGCGCACGAACAGTTCGCTCACAGGGGAGCGATCGTGCGCAGCATTCCGAAATGGGTCCCGTTCGTTGCCTTGATGGCAGCCGCCGCG
Organism: Rhodanobacteraceae bacterium; assembly: GCA_035253005.1. Classification (GTDB taxonomy): domain Bacteria; phylum Pseudomonadota; class Gammaproteobacteria; order Xanthomonadales; family Rhodanobacteraceae; genus 66-474. The sequence goes on along the minus strand of DATFCO010000251.1, from coordinate 5,823 downwards.
CCGGCGTGCTGCGGCGAGACGGCGGGTCAGTTGGCGGTGAGCGTGAACATTGTCGCTTCCTGCCGCCTGAGCGTGGACACCGCCACGATGTCGTTCGGAGATGTGCAGCAAGGTACGGCAGCGGCCGACTCGCGCGCCGAACTGGGCGTGACCTGCTCGCGCCAACAGCCCTACGCGATCGGCTTCGACTCCGGCGAGCACGCACAAGGCGCGACGCGGCGCATGAGCAACGGCAGCGCGGAAGTCGAATACGGACTCTACGCGGATGCCGCCCATCAACATCCGATCGGCCCGCGCGGCAGCGGCAGCGAACTGCGCGGCACCGGCGACGGAAATCAGCAACGTTTGCCGGTGTATGGCCGTCTCGAAGTCGGCCGGAATACGCCCCCTGGCACATACACCGATGTGGTGCGGATGACGGTGACCTGGTGAGCCGCAACGAAACAGCCCAGCCGCAGCGGGGCAGTTCGCATTCTCAGACAGGCTCCCGGATCAGCTCGCCGACTTCTTTACCGCGGCTTTTCTCGGCGCTGCCTTCTTGACCGCCGGGCGCGCAGCGGGTTTCGGCGCCGCCGCGGGCTTCTTCACCGCCGCTTTCGACTTCGGCGAATGCGGACGCGTGTTGCCGTGGCTGCCCGCGTAGATCTTGCCCTTGCGTGTCTTCTTGTCGCCCTTGCCCATCGTGTTTGCTCGCAGCAGTGGAGGTGCGGCGATCTTAGCAGCGAGTTGTACTTGTGCAATCGTCCCTGATTGCTGCTCGATCAACCGCTCAACACGCGAGCAGTCAAAGGTCATTTTTGAAGACCAAAAGCGGCCATCCATGGCCGCACTTTCAATATGAAGCCGGCACTGGTGAAATCCACTGAATTGCGCGCAGGTATCGCGGCGATCGGCCGGTGAAAAACAGGCAGAGATCATGCGTGCCCTGCGCCGAGACTGGTGCCGAAACCGTGTCGAGCTTTCCACGCGGCACATCTTTCATCGATATGGAAGCCAGCAACAGACCATCGCAGGTGTCTTGATGGATTTCCAGTTCGCCAGCGGGCGAATGCGCCGGACGCGTCACGATCTTCGCCGCATCGTGCCAGAGCTGAAAATTGTTGGGCACGGTGCCGATGCGAAGATCGATGCGATCGATGTTCGAAAGATCGAGTCGCGGATAGATCCAGCAGGGATCGAGCAGGTCGATATTGAAAAAGGTGCCCGCTTCGCCCGCGCCATCTTCCAGCCGCAGCGGCAGATCGTTGGTGCAGGGTTGCAACTGGTCGCTGCGCAGGCGCAGCAGCGACTGCGGATCGAGTGTGCGCGCGCGGGATGCGGCCAGCGACACGCCGCCGGCAAATGTCCGGGCCCGAACGGTCGCCGGCAGTTTCACTTCCAGCGGTGCGTGATAAACCGCCGACCGTGCGTTCGGCTCGCTGCCGTCCAATGTATAGCGGATCGCGCCCAAGCCGGTTTGATTGGAAAGCGCGACGCGTGCGGTGTTCGCGTCCGCAGTCGGTTGCACATCGATTTTCGCCGCGAACGCATCGTCGGAATAGCCGATACCCAGTGTGCGGTAACGCGCGAGCTGCGCCGGCATGCGCGCAAGAAACCCATCCCAGTCGCGAGCATCGGCAGGCGACCACGACACTTCGGCCAACGCGTCGATGCGCGGAAACGTCGCGTGCTCCACCCGCGCCGGCGTGGTCAGGTATTCGCTCCACAGATTGGCCTGCGCGCCGAGCACGTGCCGCGCCTGCTGCGCGTCCAGTTCTTTCGGTACCGGCTCGAAGTCGTAAACGTCTTTCAGCGACACCATCGTCGGCCGGCCCGTCGGCTCGTCCGGCAGATCGCTTTGCAGGTGATCGAAATACATCTGCGGCGACGGCGACATCACCGCGTCGTGCCCGAGTTTCGCCGCCTCGACCGCGCCCTGTGCGCCGCGCCAGGACATCACGACCGCGTTTTGCGGCAACCCGCCCTGCAGGATTTCATCCCAGCCGACCAGGGTCCGGCCGCGCGCACTGATGTGTTTGCCGATGCGCGCAACGAACCACGCCTGCAATGCGTCTTCGTTCTCGATGCCCAGCGCGCGCATCTTGCGCTGGATTTTTGTCGACGCCTGCCACTGGTCCTTGACCGCCTCGTCGCCGCCGATGTGGATATAGGGCGAAGGAAACAGCGCCATCACTTCGTCGAGCACGTTGTCCAGGAAATCGAAAGTGCGATCGTCGATGTTGTATAACGTGGTGTGCACGCCCCAATCGGATGACACCGGTGGCCGCTTGCCGGTCACGCCGAATTGAGGATACGAGGCGATCGCCGCGGTCGCGTGACCCGGCATTTCGATCTCCGGCACCACGGTGATATATCGCGCGGCCGCGTAAGCCACGATTTCGCGGATTTGTTCTGGCGTGTAATAGCCGCCGTATTTGCCGTCACCGTTGGCAAGTGCCACGTCCGGTCCGACCGGCGTGCGCCACGCGCCGATCTTCGTCAGTTCCGGATAACGCGCGATCGCGATGCGCCACCCTTGGTCGTCGGTCAGATGCCACTGGAACCTGTTGAGCTTGTGCAGCGCCATCTGGTCCAGCAGCTTTTCGATGACTGCGATCGGCTGGTAGTGGCGCGCTGAATCCAGCATCAGCCCGCGCCAGCGGAAGCGCGGATGATCTTCGATGTGGAGACAAGGCACGCTGATGACCGAAGCGCTGTTTGCATCTTGCGTCAGCAATTGCCACAGCGTGACCGCACCATAAAACAGGCCGCGCGGATCGCGCGCGGCGATACGGATCCGCTGCGGCGATACGTCGAGCGTGTACCCCTCATCGTTTTCGATCGATGGATCGAGCGTGAACACGATGGCCGCATTTGTCTGCGCGTCATTGCTCGCGAACGCGAGGTGCATGCCATGCGTCTCTGCAAGCAGGTCATCGAAACGGCGGGCCACCTGTAACGCTTCGTCGCTGCCGGGTGAAACGACGATGTTCGCTCCGTTGCGCAGAACGAACAGACCCCTTGCGCGCGCCACCGAAGCCGGCCAGGGAATCAAGGACAACGACGGGGTTTCGACCTGCGCGATTTTGCCGTCGGTTCGACGCGGCGTCGGCGCGCAGGCTGCCAGCAATACCAGTGCTGCAGCAAGAAGCAAAATCGTTCGAAACATGCGCATCGCCGTCACCTCGCCGCCGACTCTACAAAGAAAACGGGCCCGACGTGCGGGCCCGAAATGTCACACCTGCGGGAGACTTCGAATCAGAACTTGAAGTTCACGTTGAAGTAGTACTGGCGGCCGTTGACGTAGAACGCTTCCGGTGCCTGCGAGAAATCCAAGCCGGCCTGCGTGCCGTTGATGTAGTACTTCAACTTCGGGTTGTTGAGGTTCATGGCATCGAAGGTGAAGCTCCAGTTGTCGTCGAGCCGGTAGCCCGCCGAGAGCGACAGGTAACCCTGGCCGGATTGCCAGTACGGCAGCAGTGGGATACCGGCGCCCGAGTTGCTCATCATCCCGTCATAGAACTTCGAGCGATACGTGTAGTTGACGCGCGCGTTGAAGTGCGCGTCCTCGTAGAACACCGAGACATTCGCGGTGTTCTTGGAGGTGCCGAACAGGGGACGACTGGCGGCCGCGCGATTGGTGGCGAGCGTGCCGTCGGGGTTGTAGAGGTACGTGCCGCCCGAGGAATGGCCGTCGGCGTAGGTGTAGTTAAACTGCACGCCGAAGTTGTCGCCGATCGGCTGGATGTAGTTCAGCTCTACCCCCTTGAGCGTGCCATCCACGTTCACCGGGATGCTGACCAGGTATTGGCTGTAGATCGGCGTGTGCGATGGATTGTCTCCGGCGCCGTTGTTGGTGAGATAGTTGTTGAGATACGTGCGGGTTACCGCGCCGTAATCGTAGTAGTTGCTCAAATTCATCTGGTACACGCTGGCCGACAGCAGGCCACGGTGCGCGAAATACCACTCCAGCGATGCATCGAAGTTGGCGGAGAGGATCGGCTTCAGGCGGGGATTCGAACCGCTGCCGGAACCGAGATCGGTCGCCGTGGTGGGATCGTTCAGGGTCAGGAAGCCCGCGATCTGCCCGTAGTCCTGCCGCGTCAAGGTCTGCGACGCCGCGAAGCGCGCCAGCAGGCTGCCGTCCTGGTTGAGATCGACCCTGAGATTGACGCTCGGCAAGATCTTGTCGTAATGGTGCTTGTAGTAGTTCCAGTACCAGCCCGACGGATAGAAGGCGGACGGCGGCGAGCCGAGGGCGTAGTCGGATTCCTGGATGCCGGCGCTGGTGTAGCCGACTTTCTCGCCGGTGGACACGTAACGCAGGCCGGCGTTGGCGCTCCAGTGGTCGCCCTTGAAGTTCGCCTGCACGTACGCCGCGGCGTTCTTCTCCGACATCGAATAGATGCCGTTCGGATAGAAACGCGAGGTGCCGGGATCGTCCGTGACCGCGCGGTTGGCATACAGGGCGTTCAATTGCGCGAGCTGGTCGGGCGTCCAGAACCAGATGTCGCTCGGCATTTGTCCAACGCCGAGATTGCTGGCGAAATCGCCGGGGTAATTGCCGCCCGCGGGCGGATAAATCGTGGAACCCGTGCCGAACTGCACGGGCGACGCGAAGTTCGGACCTTGCGCGATGTCGGTCGGGCTGTCGTGGTCGTGCTTGGCGTAGCGAACGCCGAACTGCAATGACGCCAGCGAGCCTGCATTGTCGAAATCGTATTCGCCATCGGCCTGGAACCAGCGATCCTTGTCGATCACGTGGATGTTCTGTTCGCCGAAGATCCAGTCGAGCCCCGCCGTCGCCGGATCGAAGGCGTTGTTGGTGCCGCTCATGGTCCAGTTGAGCGGTGTGCCCAGCCCGTTCATCGAATAGCTGGCGGTCGAACCGAAGCCGGTATCCATCTCCATCACGTCCTGCGTCGGCGTGTTGCCGGTGCCGCGCGTGCTGCCGAGCTGGAACTTGAATCCCAGATTGTTGTTGACCTGCCAGTCCGTATCCAAGGTGATGAACTGGCTGGATTCGCTCTCGCCCGGGCGCGAGATCATGTCGTAGATACCCTGCGAGATCAGGGGATCGCCCGGCGCGGCGCCGGGCAGATTCGCGCTGGTGAGGATGTTGCCTTCGATGGTGCCCGTCACCGCCTGCTTGGGAAGCTGGTCGCGCGTCCGCAGCATGTAATTGCGGTTGTAGTCGGTCGCGTCCATCTTCGAATAGAACGCGTCGAGATTGAAGGTCAGGTTGTCGGCCGCGCGCCATTCGAAATCGACCGAGCCGCCCTTGCGCTTGCGCGTCTGCGTGAACAGCGCGGCACCGGGCAGGTTGGGATAGAACACGCCGGTGCTTGCGCTGCCCGGGGTCGCCGGGCCCAAGCCCAGCGAGAGGGCTGCCGGAGATCCGGTCGGAATGTACGAATAGCCGAGCATCTCCTGGCCTTCGCGCTGCAGCGCGCGTTCTTCGTAGAACGCCTGCACCATCACGCCGAACGTGTTCGAGTCGTTCTTCCAGTTCATCATTCCGTTGAATTGCGGCTTGGTGGTGCTCGGCAGATCGGCGTATACCGCGCCGATGCTGGCTTCGGCGGAGAACGGCTTGCTGAAGTCCAGCGGCTTGCGCGTGATGATGTCGATCGTGCCGGCGGCGCCGCCTTCCAGCAGGCTCGCCTCGGAAGTCTTGTGCACCACGACCTGGCTGACGATTTCCGAGGGAAACATCGCATAGCTCACGCTGCGCGTACCGCCGCCGCCGAGAATGAACCAGTCGCCCGAAGCGACCGAGTGGCCGTTGATCGTCGTCAACGTGAGCGACGGCGCGCTGCCGCGGACGCTGGCGCGATCGGCTTC
>DATFCO010000250.1:0-3957 GCA_035253005.1 Rhodanobacteraceae bacterium | reverse complement strand
CCTCGCTGAACTCGATCGTCTCGCGCAGTTGAGCGAAGACGTGATCCGCCGCGCCCGCGTGGCCGGCGCGTCGCAGGCAGAAGTTTCTGCCAGCGTGGAAACCGGATTGTCGGTGAACGTGCGACTCGGTGAGGTCGAAACCGTGGAGCGCACACGCGACCGCGGTTTCGGTTTGACTGTCTACTTCGGCCGGCGCAAGGGCAGCGCATCCACGGCCGATCTGAAACCCGAATCGATCGAGGCGACGATCGCGCAGGCCTGCGCGATCGCACGTTACACCGAGGAAGATCCCTGCGCGGGTTTGGCCGATCCGGAGTTGATGGCGACGCAATTTCCGGATCTGGACCTTTGGCATCCGTGGGACCTGGACGTCGCGCAGGCGATCGAGATCGGCCGGCGCGTGGAAGCCGCGGGCCGGGCGCACGAGGCGATCAGCAATTCCGAAGGCGCGACGGTGCAAAGCAACGCAAGCTTGGGTGTTTACGCCAATTCACACGGATTCGTCGGAAGCGAACGCGGCACCTCGCATTCGATCGTTTGTTCGCTGATCGCAGGTCCGAATGATGCGATGCAGCGCGACTACTGGTACGACAGCGTGCGTGCAGCATCGGATTTTACCGCGTACGAAAGCATTGGTGAAACCGCGGCGCGGCGCGCGGCATCGAGACTGGGTGCGCGCAAGCTGTCCACGCGCGAGTGTCCGGTGTTGTTCGCGCCGGAAATGGCGCGCTCGCTGATCGGGCACCTGATTTCCGCCGTCAGCGGCGGTTCGTTGTACCGCCGCGCCAGTTTCCTGCTCGATCAGGCCGGCAGGCAGATCCTGCCGGAGTTCGTCCGGATCACCGAAACGCCATTGCTGCCGCGCGGCCATGCTTCGACTTCCTTCGATGCGGAAGGTGTCGCCACGCGCGAGTCGTCTCTGATCGAAAACGGCATCTTGCAGCGCTACGTGCTCGGCAGTTATTCCGCACGCAAGCTCGGATTGAAAACCACGGCCAATGCCGGCGGCGTGCACAACCTGCGCGTGGATGCCGGCTCGACCGACAAGGGCGCACAAAGTTTCGATGCGCTGCTAAAGCGCATGGGTACCGGTTTGCTGGTCACCGAGCTGATCGGCCACGGCGTGTCGATCGTCACCGGTGACTACTCGCGTGGTGCGGCCGGTTTCTGGATCGAAAATGGCGAGATCGCGTATCCCGTGCATGAGATCACCGTCGCCGGCAATCTGCGCGAGATGTTCGCGCGAATTCTCGCCATCGGCAGCGATGTCGATCGCCGCTCGTCCGTGCTCACGGGATCGATCCTGATCGAGAAGATGACCGTCGCCGGCGAATGATGCCGTTCAATGCGCGGTGATTGTCTCGCGTTCGCGTTCGAACCGCCGCGCCGCCGCTTCGGCTTTGTCGATGCGTTCCCGCGTGACAGGATGCGAGGACACATAGCGGATGTTCGCATCGCCGCGCATTTCCGGATGAGCTTTTTCCAGCGCCCGCATCGCGCGCACGAAAGCCGCGGGGGAAACATTCGCGCGCGCCAGCGCGGCCAGCGCGAAATCATCGGCCTGGGCTTCGAACTCGCGCGAATAGCGTGCGTTGAGCAGGAAGGCGGGCACGGTGGCCGCGATGGTGCCGCCGCTGACGTCGCCGACCAGCACCGCGACCACGATCGCCACGCCGGAACCGCGCAGCACTAGGCGCAACAGATGACGATGGCGTTGATGGCCGATCTCGTGCGCGACCACGGCGAGGAAGGCATCGTCGTCTGGCAACGCGCGCACCATCGCATCGGTCACGACTACCGTGCCGCCGCCGAGCGCGAAGGCATTGGCACCCATCGCGGGCGCATCGTAGAACTGCACGCTCAGATCGTCGGGCCCGCCGATGCGTGCCACGAATCGATGGAAACGTTTCTCCAGATCGGCACGCTGCGCAGCGGGCAATTCGCTCGGCAACAGCCAGCGTCCGCGCAGCGTCGCCAGCGACTGCCGTCCGATCGCCCGATCCACCGACGCCGGCAGATGCACCGCGGCGTAGTCGGCCGCGTCTGGCACGCCCCAGCCGAACAACGCGATCAACGCCAGCGCGACGATCAGCACCGAAGCGGCCGCGATCAGCGTGCGCCGTTCCAGCCCGTCCACCCAGGTTTCCAGTCGATGCTTGCGCGGAAACCATTCGGTGACCGGCGCGTCCGTCGGCAGTTGCAGCCACGCGCCATCGGCATAGCGCAAGCTCCATGGCACGCCGGCCAGTTTCGCGCTGGGCCGGATTTCGGACAGCGCATCCTGCCGTTCGAAATCTACTCCGCGCACTTTCAGCATCGCGTCCGCGCATTCCACGCGCACCGCGTGCACGCGGCTGCTGCGGCCGTCGTAATAGCTGCCCTGGATCACAAGCCGATATCGATGCTGAAGAGGTTGTCCATTTCCGCACCCAGCGCGCCGACGTCGGTCTGCGCGGTGGTCTCGGCCACGAACGCATCCAGATCGCCGGCCGGTTGCATAACAAGATGCGAAGTGCGGTAGCGTGCCATGCGCACCTTCGCCCAGGGCACGGCCAGTCCCAGCGTGCACACGATGGCAATCAGGTTGCTGGAGTAGATCCAGAACAGCGCCCAGTAACCCAGCGTGCTGCGCAGCTTGTGGCCGCCGGCCAGCGTGGCGTTGTTGTAGAGCAGATTGAGCATGCGCGAGCGGTTGTAGGCGTAGATACCCAGATATGCCGGCAGGTACATCGCATAGAACATCGCCATGAACACGAAAACATGATCGCGCATTCCGGTCTTGCCGTAATGCGCGGTGAAGTATCCGATCACGCCGGTCGCGCCGACGCCGACGAAGATCATGTACGCGAAGGCGATCCCGATGCTGGCGAAGAAAACGAGGTAGTAATCGCCTACGTCGCCGTGGAAATCGAATTCCGCATCGCCATAGCGGTGATTCTTCACGGTCCACTGCTGCTGGTGTTTTTTCATCCATGGATAAGCCAGTCCGAACGACAGCAGCAGCAGCGGATACACCGCGAAATACCATTTGTAGGCGCCGGCGAAATCGGGTTCGAAGCGAAACGGCAAACCGCGCCACGACGAATAGCGCGCGCGGAACGCCAGCCCGCGCACGATCAGCCACGGCATGATCAGGCCGATCAATCCGGCCGTGATCAATTGCAGTTGCCACGCCGTGCGGCTGGCCAGCACGTACAGGGAGAACATCAACACTGCGAGCAGACGGCCGCGCAGAATCGGCAGCGGCTGCGCGCTGTATTCGAATGGCGAACCGGCCAGCCGCGTATTGGCATAGAAATATCGGCGCGTGCGCACCGATGCCCACGCCGAATAGATGCCCAGCGTGACGATGCTAAGCGCGAAGTTCACGATCCAGATGCGGAAGTATTCGCGCGCGTTGCCGCGGAATTCGAACGGCTGGTCCGGATACGTGGTCGGCAATACGTGTGCCGGCGGAGCGAGCGGTTCCAGACCGGCCGCGAGCGTTTCGTCGTGCATGTTTCCCCCTTGCAGGCCGGCCGTCCCCACGGCCGCGGCGGCAGTCTAGCGCAGCGGAATCACGCGGTGTGTCAACCGGAACCGACTTCGGCGCGTTCCCGTGCACGTAGACAACATGCGGGGTTTCGCATGAGCAACGCAGACATCGCCGCGGTAGCGGCGGTCAACCGTTTCGGCTTGGGCGCGCGTCCGGGCGAATTGGCCGGTGTGCGCGACGCGCGCGGCTGGCTGGAAGCGCAGATCAATACCGGCGCGGATGGCGCGCAGACGTTCGCCGTGCTGCCCAGCAGCCTCGAATACCTGAAGCGCGAGAGCGAATACAAGCTGCAGAAGCGCGAGTTCAAGCAGGGCGCGGACCAGCAGGGCGGCAATCCGCAGCGTCGCGCGTTGCTGGGCGGCAGCGCCGATGCACCCGCGAACGGCACGGTCGCTGCCGCGGATGCGCAGAAGAAAAAAGCG
>DATFCO010000249.1:0-3133 GCA_035253005.1 Rhodanobacteraceae bacterium | reverse complement strand
GCATCATCGTGCAGCTGGGCGAGCCGGAATTGGCGCTCGGATATCTCGAGCGCGAGGCGCAAACGGGCATCAACGGTTACGCCGACTGGGCGATGATGTTGCCGGCGGTGGATGCCATCCGCTGCGAGCCGCGCTTCATTGCGGCGGTCAAGCAAATGAAGACCACCGACCCGTATTACGACAAAGTGTGCGGAGCCAAGCGTGGCTGAGTTCATCGCGCGCCTGAAGCAACGCAAGCTGGTGCAGTGGGCGCTGGCCTACACCGCGTTCGCGTTCGCGCTGTTGCAGGGCGTTGACATCGTCGCGCAAAGATTCGCGTGGCCCGATCAGATCGAGAAGCTGCTGATCCTCGCGTCCGCGATCGGATTCTGCATCGTGCTGGTGCTGGCGTGGTACCACGGCGAGCGCGGAGCGCAGCGCGTCAGCGGCACGGAGATCGTGATTCTCGCGTTGCTGCTGGCGATCGGCGGTGGCTTGCTATGGCGGTACGAGCGGGCGCTGCCGTCCAGTAGCCCGGATGCAGCGCAGCGAAATCCGGGGCTGAACGCGACAGCGCAAGCCGTTCCGATTCCCGCCAAATCCATCGCGGTGCTGCCGTTCGTGAACATGAGCGGCGACAGGAAGAACGAATATTTCTCGGATGGCATGTCGGAGGAACTGCTGAACGCGCTGGCGCAGGTGAAGGATCTGAAGGTTGCCGGCCGCACTTCGTCTTTCTACTTCAAGGGCAAGGACGAAGACTTGCGCATCATCGGCAAGGCACTGGGCGTCGCGAACATCCTGGAAGGCTCGGTGCGCAAGCAGGGCAACGAGGTTCGCATCACCGCGCAGCTGATCCGCGTCGCCGACGACACGCATCTGTGGTCGCACGCCTACGACGGCAATCTGTCCGACGTGTTCCAGTTGCAGGAGAACATCGCGCGCGCGATCACCGATCAATTGAAGGTCGTGTTGGTCGGTGATCAAAAAACGCGGCTGGTGGCGGTCGCAACCACTAGCCCGAAAGCGTATTCGTTGTACCTGCAAGCGACGGCAATTTTCGATCGCCGTGACGGCCCCCATTACAAGGATGCAATTTCCGCCCTCACGCAAGCGATCCGACTCGATCCGGAATACGCCCGCGCGTATTCGCGTCTGGCTGCAATCTATGTTGTGTCGGCCAGCACCAGCGACGTAAACCTGCGAGACACGCAGGAGCTGCTGATGCAGGCTGCACGGCGCGCCAGCGCGCTCGATCCGACACTGGCCGAACCTTGGGCTTCGATAGGGTTTTCGCTGGGCAAGTTCCCCGGTAAGTTGGTCGAGCAGCGCCAAGCGTTCGAACGCGCGCTGGAACTGGATCCGGATGATGTGACCACGAACTTCTGGTTCGGATTGAGCCTGGTCAAGACGGGTTATCGCGAACGAGGTACTGCGCTGATCGACCGTGCCCTGGCCAGAGATCCGATGTTGCCCAATGCTTTGCGCTGGCGCGGCATCCTGTATTTCCATGCGGGCGACCTCGATCGCGCCGGCGAGCTGCTGAGGCGTGCGCGCGACCTTGGATTGTCTTTCGCCGAGCGCGACCTGGCGGACGTGGTGAGTGCACGCGGCGACACCGAGGCAGCGATTAAGCTTTCGGCCGACGGCTCGGGCGCGGTGTTTCCGGGCATGTCGCCCAACAGCCCCGAAGTGCTGGCAGAGGGTGTCTATGGTGACGCTGCAGCACGCGCCCGTGCCGTGGCCTTGATCGACGCTTACCTCGCTGCGCCGCATGAACACGTTCCCGGCATGCTCCCCGTGGACTTGGCCAAGCTCGATGAGCCGAAAAAGGCGCTCGCTATTGAGCACCGGCAACTGACCGGCGACAACTCAGATTTCATGGCGCTGCTCTGGAGTCCGCAAGGCCGTGTCATGCGCGCGCTTCCGGAGTTTTCTGCGTTCTTGCGCGATTTCGGGTTTGTTGCCCTTTGGGACAAATACGGACCGCCCGATCTGTGCAATAGAAACGCAGCCGGCGATTACGTGTGCCAATGACATGAATGCGCGCATGAACCTGTTCGCCGAACTGAAGCGCCGCAACGTGCTGCGCGCGGCCGCGCTGTACGCGGGCGCGGTGTGGGCACTGGCGCAGGGCATTTCGCAACTGAGCAGCCCCTTCGGCTTGCCGGAATGGGTGACACGCTGGTTCGTGATCGCCGCGGCGATCGGCTTTCCGTTCTGGATTGCATTCGCGTGGTTCTACGAATTCACGCCGCAGGGTCTGAAGCGCGAAAGCGAAGTCGAGGCGGATGCGTCGATCACACGTTCGACCGGACGCAAGCTCGACCGCGCGATCATCGTGGTGCTGGCGATCGCGGTGGTGCTGTTGCTCACCAACACCTTCGTCTGGAAGAAGGGCACGGGATTGCAGGACGAAACGGCTTCCGCGATCCCGGCCAAATCCATCGCGGTGCTGCCGTTCGAGGATTTGAGTCCCGGCCACGATCACGGTTATTTCTCGGCCGGCCTCGCCGAAGAACTGTTGAACGCGCTGGCCAAGGTGCAGGATCTGAAAGTCGCGGGCCGCGCATCGTCGTTCTATTACGGCAGCCACGACGCCGACCTTCGCACCATCGGCAAGGCGCTGGACGTCGCCAACGTTCTGCAGGGCGCGGTGCGCACGCAGGGTGAAGCCGTGCGCATCAGCGTGCAACTGGTGCGCACGAGCGACGGCTTCGAGGAATGGTCGCAAAGCTACGACGGCAACCTCGGCAACATCTTCGACCTGCAGGAACGCATCGCGCGCGCGATCACCGATCACCTGAAGGTGGTGCTGACCGGCAGCCAGCAGGCGCGGCTGGTGCCGGTGGCGACCACCAGCGCGGAAGCCTACGCGGATTTCGTCACGGCGCAGACGCTGGTCAACAAGCGCGTGGGCGACAGCCTGCCGCGCGCGATCACGTTGCTGCACAAGGCCACCACGCTCGATCCGAAATTTTCGCGCGCGTGGTCGAAACTCGCGATTGCCTACGCGGTGCTGCCGCAGTACACGCATGGCGACTGGAGTGCGAGCTGGAAGATCTCCGACGATGCCGCGCATCGCGCGCTCGCACTCGATCCGAACGATGCGGAAGCTTATGCGGCGCTGAGTTACAACCAGTTCTCGCAGCGC
>DATFCO010000248.1:0-3842 GCA_035253005.1 Rhodanobacteraceae bacterium | reverse complement strand
CGTGCGTATCGGCGGCATCGCGAAGCTCGATGCGGCGCGCATGCGCGAACTGAAGCGCATGGGATTCTCCGACGCGCGGTTGGCGCAATTGCTCTCCTCCGACGAACAAGCCGTGCGCCACCTGCGCCACACGCTGGGCGTTCGCCCGGTGTACAAGCGCGTGGATTCCTGCGCCGCGGAATTCGCGACGACGACCGCTTACATGTATTCGACCTACGAGGACGAGTGCGAAGCCAATCCTTCGGACAAGAAGAAGATCATCGTGCTGGGCGGCGGGCCCAACCGCATCGGACAAGGCATCGAGTTCGATTACTGCTGCGTGCACGCGGCGCTCGCGCTACGCGAGGATGGCTTCGAAACCATCATGATCAATTGCAATCCGGAGACGGTGTCAACCGATTACGACACCTCGGATCGCCTGTACTTCGAGCCGCTGACGCTGGAAGACGTGCTCGAAATCGTCAACGTCGAAAAACCGCAGGGCGTTATCGTGCAGTACGGCGGGCAGACGCCGTTGAAGCTGGCGCGCGCGCTGGAAGCCGCGGGCGTGCCGATCATCGGCACTTCGCCCGATTCGATCGATCTCGCCGAAGACCGCGAGCGCTTCCAGAAGCTGATCGAGCGGCTGCGCCTGAAACAGCCCCCCAATCGCATCGCGCGCAACGCCGACGAAGCGCTGGCGCTGGCGCGAGAGATCGGCTATCCGCTGGTGGTGCGGCCGAGCTACGTGCTGGGCGGCCGCGCGATGGAGGTGGTGCACGCGGATGCGGACTTGTCGCGCTACATCCGCGACGCGGTGCGCGTGTCGGAATCGTCGCCGGTGTTGCTGGACCGCTTCCTCGATCACGCGGTCGAAGTGGACGTGGACATCATTGCCGACCGCGAAGGCAACGTACTGATCGGCGGCATCATGGAGCACATCGAGGAAGCCGGCGTGCACTCGGGCGACTCCTCGTGTTCGCTGCCGCCGTATTCGCTCTCGCAGGAAACGCAGGACGAGCTGCGCCGGCAGGTGACCTTGCTGGCACGCGAACTGCGAGTGGTCGGACTGATGAACACGCAGTTCGCGATCCAGAGCGATGACAACGGCAGAGACGAAGTATTCATCCTGGAAGTGAATCCGCGCGCTTCGCGCACCGTGCCATTCGTCTCCAAGGCGATCGGGCGGCCGCTGGCCAAGATCGCCGCGCGCTGCATGGCCGGAAAAACCTTGGCCGAGCAAAGCGCCACGCAGGAACTGATCCCGAAATATTTTTCGGTGAAGGAAGCGATCTTCCCGTTCCTGAAATTCCAAAACGTCGATCCGATCCTCGGTCCCGAGATGCGCTCCACCGGCGAGGTGATGGGCGTGGGCCGAAATTTCGGCGAAGCCTTCGCGCGCGGACACGAAGCCGCGCATATCGCGGCGCCCACGCACGGCAAGGCATTCCTCTCCGTGCGCGATGCCGACAAGCAGCGCCTGCTGCCGGTCGCGTGCGAACTGCTGCGCCGCGGCTTTTCGCTGATCGCCACCGGCGGCACCGCCGCTTTCCTGCGCGAGCACGGCCTGGTGTGCGAGCGCATCAACAAGGTGCTGGAAGGCCGGCCGCACATCGTCGACGCGATCAAGAACGGCGAGATCTGTTATATCGTCAACACCACCGAAGGCCGCCGCGCGATCGCCGACTCGTTCTCGATCCGGCGCGAGGCCTTGCAGCAGCACGTCACCTACTCGACCACCGTTGCGGGGGCACGCGCGCTGCTGCATTCGCTGGATTACCGCGGCCGCGGCGACGTGGTGAGTCTGCAGGAATTGCATCAGAGTTTGAACGCATGAAACGAGCACCGATGACCAAGACCGGCGCGGACCGGTTGCGCGCTGAACTGGAGCGGCTGAAATCCGTCGAGCGGCCGCGCATCATCGCCGCCATCGCGGAAGCGCGCGCGCACGGCGACTTGAGCGAAAATGCCGAGTACCACGCCGCGCGCGAGCAGCAGAGTTTCCTGGAAGGCCGCATCAAGGAGCTGGAGTTCGGCCTCTCGCACGCCGAAATCATCGACGTCTCGCGGCTCAATCCCGGCGGGCGCGTAGTGTTCGGCGCCACGGTCGAACTGGAAGACGAGAACGGCGGCGATGGCATCGTCTACCAGATCGTCGGCGACCTGGAAGCCGACATCAAGCAGGGCCGCATCGCGGTTTCGTCGCCGATCGCACGTGCGCTGATCGGCAAGAGCGAAGGTGACTCGTTCGAGTTCGACGCTCCCGGCGGCAAACGCTGCTACGACATTGTGGGCGTGAGGTACGAAGCAGGGAATAGGGACGAGTAGTGAGGGCGCGCCGTTGAAGGTGCCGTATGCTGCGAGCGCTGCATCATCGGTTCCACTGCGTTCGGTTTTTGCGCCCTCGCCACTAATCCCTAACCCCTCTCTTGTGGGCCGTTTCCGACGCAGCGCAGCGGTGTGCATCGGCTTGCCGGACGTCACGCTACAGCGCATCCTCGCGCCATGTCCGCACCCCCGCCGCGCGCGCTGAGCATCGTCCGCCGCACTTTTACCGGCGAACCGCGCAGCTGGCCCGATCACGTGCATCCAGTGCTGCGACGCGTGTATGCGGCGCGCGGTGTGCTGTGTCCGGAGCACGCGGAAACGCGGTTGTCCGGGTTGCTGCCGCCCAATGTCATTCACGACATCGATGCCTCGGTGGAATTGCTGATCGAGGCGATCGCGGAACAACGGCGCATCGTGATCGCCGCGGATTTCGATTGTGACGGAGCCTGCGGCGCGGCCATCGCGGTGCGCGGCTTGCATGCGCTTGGTGCGCGGCACATCGGTTACGTGGTGCCGAACCGGATGGTGCATGGTTATGGCCTGTCGCCTGCGCTTGTTGAAACGCTGCAACCCGCACCCGACCTGATCGTCACGGTGGACAACGGCATCGCTTCGCATGCCGGAGTGGCGGCGGCGAAAGCGCGCGGCTGCACCGTGATCGTCACCGATCATCACTTGCCCGGCGCGGCGTTGCCGCAAGCGGATGCGATCGTGAATCCGCAGCTCGGTTCGGACGCACGGCCGAAAAATCTTTGTGGCGCTGGCGTGATGTTCTACGTTTTGCTTGCGCTGCGAGCGAAGTTGCGCGAGCGCGGAATGTTCTCCGGCACGCAGGAACCAGACCTTTCATCCCTCCTCGATCTGGTCGCGCTCGCCACGGTCGCCGACTTGGTGCCGCTCGATCGCAACAATCGCATTCTCGTCGAAGCGGGGTTGCGACGTATCCGTAGCGGCCGCACCAGCGCCGGCATCTCTGCGGTGATCGAAGTCGCCGGGTGCGATCCGCGCCGAATGGACGCGTCCGATTTGGGTTACGTGATCGGCCCGCGCGTCAACGCCGCCGGCCGGCTGGAAGACATGACGCTCGGCGTCGAATGTCTGCTGACGGATGACATCGCGCATGCGCGCGAACTTGCGGCGATCCTGCACGGCATCAACGGCGAGCGCCGAGGCTTGCAGGATTCGATGGTCGCGGAAGCGGAGGCGATGCTGTCGCGCATCGACACCAATGCCTGCGGAGTCAGCCTGTTCGATCCCGCGTGGCATCCCGGCGTTATCGGTCTGGTCGCGTCGAAGATCAAGGAGCGACTGCACCGTCCGGTGATCGCGTTCGCTCCGGTATACGAAGGGCAACAAGGAGCAATTGAGAAGTGCGGCTTTGAGGAGTGCGGCGATGGATCGCCGCTTTTTGACTGTTGCGATCAGGAAGATCGCACAAAGCTTGTCCCGCTTTTTGATTGTCGCGCACAAGAAGTGCGCAAGGGCTTTAATGTTCTCAGGGGCTCTGCGCGTTCCATTTCCGGTTTTCATATCCG
>DATFCO010000247.1:0-2909 GCA_035253005.1 Rhodanobacteraceae bacterium | reverse complement strand
TGCGCATCGACAACACGCGCACGCAACTGGAGGCGCTGGTCGAGATCTACCGCATGATGCGTCCCGGCGAGCCGCCGACCAAGGAGGCCGCGCAGAATCTTTTCTACAACCTGTTCTTCACCTTCGAGCGCTACGACCTCTCGGCCGTGGGCCGCATGAAGTTCAACCGCCGCGTCGGCCGCAAGGAAATCACCGGCCCGGGCGTGCTGTATGACTGGAAGTATTTCGGCGAGCGCAAGGACGAGAATTCGGAAAGGCTGGTCAACGAACTCGGCCAGACGTCCGACATTCTCGACGTGCTGAAGGTGCTGATCGCGATCCGCAACGGCCAGGGCACGGTGGACGACATCGACCACCTCGGCAATCGCCGCGTTCGATCCGTTGGCGAGATGGCGGAGAACACTTTCCGCATCGGCTTGGTGCGCGTCGAGCGTGCGGTCAAGGAGCGCCTGTCGCTGGCGGAAGCCGACAACCTCGGCCCGCAGGACCTGATTAACGCCAAGCCCGTTGCTGCGGCGGTGAAGGAGTTCTTCGGCTCCTCGCAGTTGTCGCAGTTCATGGATCAGAACAATCCATTGAGCGAAGTCACGCACAAGCGCCGTGTTTCCGCGCTGGGCCCGGGCGGCCTGACGCGCGAGCGCGCCGGCTTCGAGGTGCGCGACGTGCATCCGACCCACTACGGCCGCGTCTGCACCATCGAGACCCCGGAAGGCCCGAACATCGGCCTGATCAACTCGCTCGCCGTTTATGCGCGCACCAACCAGTACGGCTTCCTGGAAACGCCGTACCGCAAGGTCGTGAACGGCAAGGTCACCAACGACGTCGAGTACCTCTCGGCGATCGAGGAAGGCGATTACGTGATCGCACAGGCGAACTCGCCTTTGAACAAGGAAGGCAAGTTCGAGGAAGACTTCGTGTCCTGCCGTTTCCGTGGCGAGTCGGAATTGCGTCCGGCATCGGACATCAACTTCATGGACGTTTCGCCGATGCAGACCGTGTCGGTCGCGGCGGCGCTGGTGCCGTTCCTGGAGCACGACGACGCCAACCGCGCGCTGATGGGCGCGAACATGCAACGCCAGGCGGTTCCGACGTTGCGCGCCGAGAAGCCGCTGGTCGGCACCGGCATCGAACGCGCGGTGGCGCGCGATTCGGGCGTCACCATCGCCGCGCGTCGCGGCGGCGTGATCGAACAGGTCGACGCCGCGCGCATCGTGGTGCGCGTCAACGAAAAGGAAGTCGGCGAGAACGATCCGGGCGTGGACATCTACACGCTGACCAAGTACACGCGTTCCAACCAGAACACCAACTTGAACCAGCGTCCACTGGTGAACGTCGGTGACGCGGTGGCGCAAGGCGACACGCTGGCGGACGGTTCTTCGACCGACCTCGGCGAGCTCGCGCTGGGCCAGAACATGCTGGTCGCGTTCATGCCGTGGAACGGCTACAACTTCGAAGACTCGATCCTGATCTCCGAGCGCGTGGTGCAGGAAGACCGCTACACCTCGATCCACATCGAGGAGCTGACCTGCCAGGCGCGCGACACCAAGCTCGGCTCCGAAGAAATCACCGCCGACATTCCGAATGTTGGCGAGCAGGCGCTGGCGCGTCTGGACGAGTCCGGCATCGTCTACATCGGCGCGGAAGTGAAGGCCGGCGACATTCTGGTCGGCAAGGTCACGCCGAAGGGCGAGAGCCAACTCACGCCGGAAGAGAAACTGCTGCGCGCGATCTTCGGCGAGAAGGCGTCCGACGTGAAGGACAGCTCGTTGCGCGTGCCGCCCGGCATGGACGGTACCGTGATCGACGTGCAGGTGTTCACCCGCGACGGCATCGAGAAGGACAAGCGCGCCAAGCAGATCGAGGAAATGGAGGTCAAGCGCATCCGCAAGGATCTGGACGACCAGTTCCGGATCCTCGAGGGCGCGATCTACGACCGCATGCGCGAGAAGCTGCACGGCAAGCACGCCAACAGCGGTCCGCAAGGTCTGAAGAAAGGCGCGGTGATCACCAATGATTATCTCGACAGTCTGAAAAAGGACGAGTGGTTCAAGATCAATCCCAAGGACGAGGAAGCCGGCGAGTTCATCGAGCGCGCGGGCGAACAGATCAAACGCCACAGGGAAGCCTTCGACCGCCGCTTCCGCGAGAAGCAGGCCAAGATCACGGCGGGCGACGATCTCGCTCCGGGCGTGCTGAAGATGGTCAAGGTGCACCTCGCCGTGAAGCGCCGCATCCAGCCGGGCGACAAGATGGCCGGACGCCACGGCAACAAGGGCGTGGTGTCGATGATCGTGCCGGTGGAAGACATGCCGTTCATGGATGACGGCACGCCGGTTGACATCGTGCTGAATCCGCTGGGCGTACCTTCGCGCATGAACATCGGCCAGATTCTGGAAACGCATCTGGGCTGGGCCGCGAAAGGCATCGGCCAGAAGATCGGCAAGATGCTCGAGGCGCAGGAGAAAGCGTCGAAGGTGCGCGATTTCCTGGATCAGGTCTACAACTCGGAGAAATCCGGGCGGCACGTGAACCTGAAATCGTTGAAGGACGAGGAAGTCGTGCAGCTCGCGCAAAACCTGAAGGACGGCGTGCCGATGGCGACACCGGTGTTCGACGGCGCCAACGAGGACGAGATCAAGGCGATGCTGAAAGTCGCCGATCTGCCGGTCTCGGGGCAAACGACCTTGATCGACGGACGCACTGGCGAACCGTTCGATCGCCCCGTCACCGTTGGCTACATGCACATGCTGAAATTGAACCACCTGGTCGACGACAAGATGCACGCGCGTTCCACCGGCCCGTACTCGCTGGTGACCCAACAACCTTTGGGCGGCAAAGCGCAGTTCGGCGGTCAGCGTTTCGGCGAAATGGAAGTGTGGGCGCTGGAAGCCTACGGCGCGGCCTACACC
>DATFCO010000246.1:0-7502 GCA_035253005.1 Rhodanobacteraceae bacterium | reverse complement strand
TCGGTTTCGCGCTACACCGAACGCAAGCGCACCATCGCCGACGAAAATCTCGGTCCGCTGGTCGCGACCGACATGACGCGCTGCATCCAGTGCACGCGCTGCGTGCGTTTAACGGCGGAAATCGCCGGCACCTACGAACTGGGCGGCATGGGCCGCGGCGAGATGCTCGAGATCGGTACTTACATCGGCAAGGCGCTGGAGACGGAACTGTCGGGCAATGTGATCGACGTCTGCCCTGTCGGCGCGCTGACCAACAAGCCTTTCATGTTCCGCGCGCGCGCCTGGGAGCTGATCGCGCGGCCGTCGATCGCTTACCACGACGCGCTCGGTTCCAATCTCTGGCTGCACACGCGCGTGGGCAAGGTGCTGCGCACCGTGCCGCGCGACGACGAGTTGATCAACGAGTGCTGGCTGGCCGATCGCGACCGCTACAGTTGCGAAGGCCTGTACGCGAGCGATCGCGCGCTGAAGCCCGCGATCAAGCGCGACGGCGAGTGGGTGGATGTCGAGTGGAGCGACGCGCTCGATCTCATCGCGTCGAAATTGAAGGCGCTCGATGGCAACGACATCGGCGCGCTAGTGCATCCGGCGACCTCGTGTGAAGAAGGCGCGCTGCTGAAGCGGATCGTGCAAAGCCTGGGCAGCGGCAATATCGATCATCGTTTGCGCGCGTTGGATCTGTCCGATCGCGCTGTTGCGACACCGTTCGAAATGCCGCTGGCGCAACTGGAAAACGCGAAGACCGTTCTGCTGATCGGCTGCAATCCGCGTTCCGAGGTGCCGCTGCTGAATCACCGCCTGCGCAACGCGACCAAGCGCGGCGCGAGGATCTTCGCGCTCAATCCGGTGCACTTCGATCTCAACTATCCGCTGGCCGGGGAAAAAGTATTTGCGCCGCAGGATCTGGTGGACGCCCTGAGTTGCACCGCCAAAGGCGCGGACGTGCGCAGCGACAACCGCGCACTGGCCGAACGAATCGCGGCGGAGAAGGATCATGATGATGCGCGTGCGTGGGCGGCCGCCTTGCGCGAAGGCAATGCGGTCGTGATTTTCGGCCACGCCGCCGCGCAGCATCCGCAAGGCGCGACCTTGCGCGCACTGGCGCGCGAGATCGCGAAGGCCACCGGCGCCGCGTTCAACGAATTGCCCGACGGCGCGAACGTGATCGGCCTTGTGCAGATGGGCGTGCTGCCGGATGACGGCGCGCTGGATGCGCGCGCGATGCTGCAACAGCCACGCAAGGCTTACATTCTGTATGGCACCGAGCCGCCGCACGATTTCGCCGATGGCGCGCAGGCGATGCGTGCACTGAAAGGGGCCGACTGCGTGATCGCGTTTACCGCGTTCGCATCCGAAGCGATGCGCGAAGTCGCCGACGTCATCTTGCCGATTGGCTTGTTGCCCGAGATCGACGGCACGCTGGTGAACATGGACGGAAAAGTGCAGGCGTGCAGCGCCGGCGCGACGATGCCGGGCGACACGCGCGCGGGTTGGCGCGTGCTGCGCGCGCTGGGCGGAATGCTGGATGTCCCCGGTTTCGACTTCACCGAGATTACCCAGGTGCGCGCAACGATTTCGGGCGCACAGCACGCGCAGCCTTCGCCGCGCGGCGGCCGCTACGACTGGGAACCGTTCACCGCGAAGTTGCCGCGCGACGTCGAGCGGCCTGCTTTGTCGCACGACGCCCAAACCGAACCGTGGTACGAACGCAATCCGCTGGGTACACCGGATGTGCAGCCTTTCATCGGAAACACGGATCGAAAGTCCGTCTCGCCGAGAGACGCACAAAAGCTCATGCGCTTTGCGAGCGTGCCGATCTATCGCGTCGACGCGGTCGTGCGCCGCTCGCAGCCACTGCAGGAACATCCCTTGAACCGCGCGCCGGGGTTGCGGATCAATGCTGACGACGCAAGCATGTTGCAGTTGGACGCTGGCGCGCATGCGAATGTCGATGGCGTCGAATTGCCGGTCGCGATCGACAATGCGGTCCCAAGCGGATGCGCCTGGATCGAAGCCGCGCACGAACTCACCGCGATGCTGCCGCCGTATGGTTCGGCGTTGAACATCACCAAGGCGGCTGCGGCATGAGCGCAACCGACGACCTGATCCTCTTCGGCGTCACGCTGCTGAAGATCCTGATCATCGCGGTGCCGCTGATCATCGCGGTGGCGATGTATGTGTGGTGGGAGCGCAAGGTGATCGGCTGGATGCACGTGCGCATCGGCCCCAACAAGATCGGCCCGTTCGGCCTGCTGCAGGCCTTCGCCGACGTGTTCAAGCTGCTGCTGAAGGAAATCATCACGCCCAGCAACGCGAATCTGTTTTTGTATTTCCTGGCGCCCTTACTCGCCGTGATTCCTGCATTCGCGGTGTGGGCGGTGATCCCGTTCGACGACAAGGTGGTGCTGTCGAACATCAACGCAGGTTTGCTGTATCTGTTGGCGATGACGAGCCTGGGCGTGTACGGAATCATTCTGGCCGGCTGGTCGTCCAACTCGCGTTACGCGCTGCTCGGCGCGATGCGCTCGGCGGCGCAGGTGATCTCCTATGAAATCGCGATGGGCATGGCACTGGTGTGCGTGCTGATCCTCGCCGGCAGTTTGAACTTGAGCGACATCGTCAACGCGCAATCGGGGCCGAAAGGCATCTTCGAATGGTTCTGGCTGCCGCTGCTGCCGATGTTCCTGATCTATTACATCTCGGGCGTCGCCGAAACCAACCGCGCGCCGTTCGACGTCGCCGAAGGCGAATCGGAAATCGTCGCCGGCTTCCACGTCGAGTATTCGGGATCGGCGTTCGCGATCTTCTTCCTCGCCGAATACGCGAACATGATCCTGGTGTCGTTCCTCGCCCCGATCCTGTTCCTGGGCGGCTGGCTTTCGCCTGTTCAAGGCATTCAACACGTCATTCCGGGTCTTGCATGGCTTGCAGCGCCCGGCTGGTGGTGGCTGGTGATCAAGGCTTTCGTGTTCGCCACCGCATTCCTGTGGCTGCGCGCAACCTTCCCGCGTTACCGCTACGACCAGATCATGCGGTTGGGCTGGAAGGTGTTCATTCCGATTTCGATCGTATGGATTTTCGTGGCCGGCATCTTCAAGTATTTCCATGTGGTGACGATAGGCGGTTAGTGAAATAAGGTAGGAAACAAGAAGTCGTCATCCCCGCGAAAGCGGGGATCCAGCGACTTTCAATGGAAAGCAAAGACACTGGATTCCCGCCTGCGCGGGAATGACGAGCAAAGAAAGCAGACCAGATCACGTCATGAATCGCATCGCCAACTACTTCAAGAGTCTGCTGCTGCTGGAACTCTTCGCCGGTCTGGGCGTGACGTTGAAGTACCTCTTCAAGCCCAAGTACACCATGCACTACCCGATGGAGAAGATCCCGCAGTCCAACCGTTTCCGCGGGCTGCATGCGCTGCGCCGTTATCCCAACGGCGAGGAACGCTGCATCGCGTGCAAGCTGTGCGAGGCGGTGTGCCCGGCGCTGGCGATCACCATCGATTCCGCTCCGCGCGCGGACGGTACGCGCCGCACCACGCGCTACGACATCGATCTGTTCAAGTGCATCTATTGCGGCTTCTGCGAGGAAAGCTGTCCGGTGGATTCGATCGTGGAGACCGGCATCCTCGAATACCACTTCGAGCAGCGCGGACAGAACGTGGTGACCAAACCGCAGTTGCTGGCGATCGGCGACCGCTTCGAACCGCAGATCGCCGCCGCGCGCGCGCAGGATGCGGCCTACCGATGAGCGCACACGATACCTTCCAATTCGTCTGCTTCTGGGCGTTCGCGATCGTCGCGACGGGTGCGGCACTCGCGGTGATCACGCTGCGCAACTCCGTGCACGCGGTACTGGCGCTGGTGCTGACGTTCTTCTCGACGGCCTGCATCTGGATGTTGCTGCAAGCGGAATTCCTGGCGATCGCGCTGGTGGTGGTGTACGTCGGCGCGGTGATGGTGCTGTTCCTGTTCGTGGTGATGATGCTGGACATCAAGATGGAGCCGCTGCGCGAGCGCTTCATCAAGTACGCACCGCTCGGCATCGTGGTCGCCGCGATCATGCTGATCGAGATGCTCGGCATCATCGGCGTGCGCACGATGGACGTTCGTCCCGGCCCGAATCCCGCCGGTGTTTCCAACACCGTGTGGCTGGGGCAGGCGTTGTTCACGCGTTTCCTGTTGCCGTTCGAAATCGCGGCATTGATCCTGACGGTCGGCCTGGTTGCGGCGGTGGTGCTGGCCGCGCGTACGCGCACCGACAAGAAACACCAGAATCCGTCGCAGCAGGTGACGGTGACGGCGGCGCAGCGCGTGCGGCTGGTGAAGATGCGCGCGGAGACCGGCGCCGAAACGCCGCTGCCGAGGGAGCCGCAGGCATGATTCCGTTGGCCTACTACATCGTGTTCGCGACGGTGCTGTTCTGCATCGCGGTTACCGGCATGTTTTTGAATCGCAAGAACGTGATCGTGCTGTTGATGTGCATCGAGCTGATGCTGCTGGCGGTGAACACCAACTTCGTGGCGTTCTCGCGCTTCATCGGCGATCCGGCGGGGCAGGTGTTCGTGTTCTTCATCCTCACCGTCGCGGCGGCGGAATCGGCGATCGGTCTGGCGATCCTGGTGCTGTTGTTCCGCAACCGCGGCACGGTGAATGTGGCGGAAATCGATTCGTTGAAGGATTGAATGTAGGAGCCGGCCGGCGCAGAGCGCCGTCTTGCTTGTCTCCGGCAAAAAGCGGTTCGGTATCTCGATCGCGCGCAGGCGCGCTCCTACAAGGAATAGGAAGGAAACGGCAACGTGATCAGCGAAACCATCCTGCTCGCCATCGTCCTGTCGCCGCTCGCGGGCGCGCTGCTCGCCGGCCTGCTGCGCAACCAGATCGGCCGCGTGGGTGCGTCCATCGTCACGATCCTCGGCGTTGCCGTTTCGTTCGCGCTGTCGTGCTGGGTGCTGTATCAACTGGTCTGGGGCGGCGCGCCGAACTTCAACGCCGACGTCTACACCTGGTTCACCGTCGGCAAACTGTCGCTGCACGTCGGCTTTCTCGTCGATCGCCTGACCGCGATGATGCTGGTGGTGGTCACCTTCGTCTCGCTGATGGTGCACATCTACACCATCGGTTACATGGCCGACGATCCGGGCTATCAGCGGTTTTTCAGCTACATAGCGCTGTTCACCTTCTCGATGCTGATGCTGGTGATGGCCAACAACTTCCTGCAGCTCTTCTTCGGATGGGAAGCGGTGGGCCTGGTGTCATACCTGCTGATCGGTTTCTGGTTCGAGCGCCCGACCGCGACGTTCGCGGCATTGAAAGCGTTCTTGGTCAACCGCGTCGGCGACTTCGGTTTCGTGCTCGGCATCGCGGCGGTGCTGTACGGCTTCGGCACCCTGGATTACGGCACGGTGTTTGCGCAGGCAGGTTTGCTGGACGGCAAGACCATCGAAGTGATCGGCGGTCATCCGTGGTCGCTTGCGACGGTCATTTGCGTGCTGCTGTTCATCGGCGCCATGGGCAAGTCCGCGCAGGTGCCGCTGCACGTGTGGCTGCCCGATTCGATGGAGGGCCCCACGCCGATCTCCGCGCTGATCCACGCGGCGACGATGGTGACCGCCGGCATCTTCATGGTCGCGCGCATGTCGCCGTTGTTCGAGCATTCGGAAACCGCGCTGTCGCTGGTGCTGATCGTCGGCGCCACCACCGCGTTTTTCACCGGCCTGATCGGCATCGTGCAGAACGACATCAAGCGCGTGATCGCGTATTCGACGCTGTCGCAGCTCGGTTACATGTGCGCGGCGTTGGGCGCGTCGGCATACGCCGCGGGCGTGTATCACCTGATGACGCACGCGTTCTTCAAGGCGCTGCTGTTCCTCGGCGCGGGTTCGGTGATTGTGGCGATGCACCACGAGCAGGACATGCGCCGCATGGGCGGCTTGCGCAAATACATGCCGATCACCTATATCACGATGTGGATCGGGTCGCTGGCGCTGGCCGGTGCGCCCGGTTTCGCGGGATTCTTCTCGAAGGACGCGATCATCGAGGCGATCGGCGAATCGCACCGCACCGGCCACTTGTACGCATATATATGTGTGCTGGCGGGCGTGTTCGTCACCGCGCTCTACAGTTTCCGCCTGCTCTATATGACCTTCCACGGCAAGGAGCGCTTCACGGTCGATCCGCACGACCACGCGCACAGCCGCGAAGGACACACCTCGCATCCGGGCGTCCTGCAGCACGCGCCGCACGAATCGCCGTGGGTGATCACCGTGCCGTTGATCCTGCTTGCGATCCCTTCGGTGATCGTCGGCTGGCCGACGATCCAGCCGATGCTGTACGGCGGCTGGTTCGGCTCGTCCATCCACGTCGCGCCGGCGAACGACGTGCTGGCGGAACTCGCGCGCGAGTTTCCGGGCGTGGTCGGCATGTTCGTGCAGGGCTTCATGAGCCCGCCGTTCTGGATCGCGCTGGCCGGTTTCGCGGTCGCGACTTACGTGTATCTGTTCAATCCGAAGGTCGCGGATCAGTGCGAGCGCATGTTCCTGCCGATCTACCGCGTGCTGGTGCGCAAATACTGGTTCGACGAGCTGTACTACAACCTCTTCGCGCGCGGTGGCGTGAAACTCGGCCGCGCGTTCTGGAAAGGCGGCGACGGCGCGCTGCTGGACGGCGTGATGGTGGACGGCTCGGCCGCGTTCGTGGCGCGCAGCGCACAGATCGTGCGCAAGCTGCAAACGGGTTATCTCTATTCTTACGCGTTCGCGATGATCGTGGGGTTGATCCTGTTGCTCGGCGGATTCTGGTACTGGGAATTGCACTGATGCGCGGCAAAAGCGGGGATTGGGGATTGGAAGTGGGGGCGCTTCGCTCATGCGCGCTTGCAAGGTTGTGGCGCTGCGTGGGGGACAGCCGTTTTGTCGTAGCGCAGCAAGCTGGCGGTGACGTTCGATTTTTTGCGCCCCAACAGCCCAGCCCCAATCCCTGCTTTCATCGAAGCCACGAGTCCCGGAATCAAGAACAATGACAACCTGGCCTCTCCTCAGCCTGCTGATCTGGATTCCGGTCGCGGGCGCGATCCTGGTGCTCGCCTGCGGCAACGCGCGGCCGAACGCCGCGCGCTGGCTGTCACTGCTGGTGACTTTGGTCGTGCTGGCGGTCAGCGCATTGCTGCTGCCGAATTTCGATTACACCAGCGGCGCGATGCAGTTCGGCGAAGCGCACGAGTGGCTGCCGGGCATCCATTCCAGCTACAAGCTGGGCGCGGACGGCATTTCGGTCGCGCTGATCCTGCTGACCACGTTCACCACGGTGCTTGTGATCGCCGGCGCGTGGGAAGTGATCAAGGACAAGGTGCACCAGTTCATGGCCGCGATGCTGGTGCTGGAAGGCCTGATGATCGGCGTGTTCTGCGCGATGGACGCGCTGCTGTTCTACGTGTTCTTCGAAGCCATGCTGATCCCGATGTTCATCATCATTGGCATCTGGGGCGGCCCGCGGCGCATCTAT
>DATFCO010000245.1:0-2330 GCA_035253005.1 Rhodanobacteraceae bacterium | reverse complement strand
TCTGCGCCCGCCCTGCCAGCTCGATGCGAGCGTCGTCGTCGGACAGCAAATCGATGATCGCTCGGGCCAGTCCCGCGCTGTCGCGCGGCTCCACGACGCGTGCTGCCATAGGCGCCCATTCCGCCAGATGACCGACATTCGTCCCGACAACAGGGACACCACACACCGCAGCCTCGAGCGCCACGATCGGGCCCGCTTCATGCCGCGAGGTGACGATGAGAAGATCGGCGCGCTCGAAGAAGGGGCGCAGTTCGTGGTGCGGAAGGAAGCCATGGAACCTGATGCGATCCGACAAGCCCAGCGCTTCGGCCCGGCGGCGAGCGGAATCATTACGCAAAACGTCGTCACCGATTGCGTCGATTTCGAATGCGACGCCGCTTGACTTCAGGTGCGCTGCCGTATCGAGCAACATGTCGTGATCTCTGATCGGGATGATCGAGCCGACGTGAAGCAGCCGCGCGGATCTCCGCGTGTCACGCGGTCGCGGCGAAGCCGGCGGCCATTTGTCCAAGGCGACTCCAAGAGGCACTCGCGTCGCCGTAATGTTGAACGCCCGCGCCTGCCTGACGATGTGCTCGCTTTGGGCAAGGATGCGATCGGCCCCCATGACGGCGAGCCGCAAGTAGGCTCTTCCCAGCCAAGAGCTTCTGGCTGTGGGAATGTCTTCGATGCTGATTAATTCGGTATTTCCAAAATATATCAGCGATGGAATTTTCAGAATCTTTCCACATAAAACGCCGATCAAATCGGCAACCACGGAACTCGTGTGGATGACATCGAATGGTGCGCGCCGATGCTCCGCAATGACCTGTGAGAACATCCCCTTCGCCGAGTGCTTGCGGCCCGCATTATGGATCGTCGCCCCGCACAATCTCCAAGTTCCGGGCTGCGGCTCGGTGCGGAACACAAAGACGTGAACCTCGTCGCCGCCACGGACAAGACGCTCGATCAGCCACAACAGGCATGGGACCACTCTTTCCACACCGCTGCGGTCTAAGCCGCCCGCGACGAGCATGGCGATCTTCATTACAGGTCGCTCACCTGATATTTCGGAAAGATGGAAGAGGAAAATGGGCTTCGCGCTGTCCTGTCGGTTGAGTGCCCGCCGGCCGCTGGAAGGTTCGACGAGTGTTGCGATGCGTTGCGGCCCTCAGGAGCTTCGGAGGCAGAAATCACCCGAACTGCAAAAAACGCGAACACTCAATGGTTAGAATTTCAGTTCGCGACGTCGCGCTTGCATGCCGCGCGCCAGAGCGGCCGCCCCAGCAGCCGTTCGAGCTCGGCGATGTCGTCGGCAAAAAACCGGTCGAGTTCCGCACGGAATTCCGTGCGCAGTGGAGGTTTCGGCCGAGGCGCCAGGTTCAACGATCTCAAGGCATTCGCCGGGGAAACTCCGGCAGCACGCAACAGTGGACGCAGCGGACGATATAGCGCGACAAGCCACGCAGGCGGATAACGCAGCAGGGAGTCGAGCCGGCGGTAGCGCGACCCCACGGCGGCGTTCACGATCGGGAACTCGACTTGACCCGCATCGGGCAACCCGAGGAATTCGAGCACCCGCAGGTAGTTGGCAGCCGGATCGGCGAAGAATTCTTCGTACACGATGAACAACCGTTGCGGTTCTGGAACCAGTTCGAGTACCCGTCGCACCTGCTCCGCATAGCGAAATATGGCGCCATACTGGAGCGTGATCGCATCGGGCCAGCGAGGCGGCATATGCGAGCCCGCCAGCCGGTCCGACTGCAGCCGCCATGCCTGTTCGAAATCCCCGGCGTTCTCGTGGCCGCGCGCCCAACGTGCCGCATACAACGAATACGCGGCATCGACCGGGTAGCGCAGCAACGTGATGACTTTTGCCCGCGGGTTATGCTGCATGAGCCGCTCGATCGCGACGCTCGAATACAGATAGCGGGCAGAGGCGTCGCCGCAAAGCCGCTGCGCGGGCACGGAGGCGTACAGCCCTTGGTACTCCGCGAGCGTGCTCACATCCCCCTTGGTCCTGAGATCGGAGCAGAAGAAATTGGTTTCCTTGATCCGAGGTATGAAGACGGACGGATGCGCGCCCAAATATTGCGCCAGCGCGGTCGTGCCGCATTTCATGCCACCTGCAATGAAGAAGTCGGGTTTGGGTGGCATGGACGTGGGTCCGGGTCGGGCATGCCTTCCGAAGATGCTGCGCGATTCACGTTCGGGCCACCATTTGCGGCAGCGGCGATCGCATCAACTTCTGCATTTCCAGGATGGCGACTTCGGCGCCATCGCGGACGTCGTTCCCCCAAACGCGATTCTTGCGCCTCGCGAGTTCGTCCGAATCGGTGCGAGCCGCGCAA
>DATFCO010000244.1:0-4958 GCA_035253005.1 Rhodanobacteraceae bacterium | reverse complement strand
GCTGGCGCGACCTCGACGCGTTCAACCACGTCAACAACTCGTCGTACCTGACGTTCCTGGAGGAAGCGCGGCTGCAATGGCTGCGCACGGTGCCGGGCGAATGGTTCACCGCGCACGCGATGCCGGTGATGGCAGCGGTCGAATTGCACTACCGCAAGCCGATCACGTGACCGTCGGAGGTCGACGTGCTACTGAGCTGCGAACACCTCGGCAACACCTCGATCACGATCGGCAACCGCATCGTGGACCGGAACGACGCGAACTGCGTGTATGCCGACGGCAACATCGTTATGGTGTGGGTCGATCCCACGAACGGCGCGGCGGTGTCATTGCCCGATGCGCTCCGCGCGGCTTGTGCGATGTAGGAACCTGCGCGCGCAGCTGAGCGACCGGCCAGGGATTGCCGGGTCGGCGCCCCGCGCCGAGGACGGCTGTTTGCCCGAGATTGCTCGCGAGCAGCTCGCTTCTAGCCCCTACCCTGCTCTTTCAGCGTCAGCGCCACCTTGTCTCGCAGGTACACCGGTAGCGCCTGCTCCGGCGGTACGCCCTTGCCCTCGACGAACAGCGGCGCGGCCAGTCGCGCGACGTCACGCGCTTGCGGATAACGGCGCCCATCCGCCCACAGCGGCGCACCCGGCAGATGGTCGCGGATCGCACGGCCGTACACATGCCAGCCGCTGCCGATCACGTTCCAACTTTCTGCTTCCGGGAGCACGAGATCGGACGCCGCGATGACACACTCTTCAAAAAGGGTACGGAGGTTAATTACCTCCGTCCTTTTTTTGAAGGTGCCGGCGTAGATTTCACCGCGCCGTGCGTCGATCGCTGCGAGGACCGCTGCGCCATTGCTCGGGGCCTGCATGGCGAGTGCCGCCAGGGACGATATCGGCAGCACCGGAAGGTCCAGCGCCAACGCCAAGCCTTGCGCCACCGAGATCGCCAAGCGGACGCCGGTGAACGCACCGGGTCCGCGACCGACGGCTATCGCGTCGAGTTGATTGCGCGCGATGCCAGCTTCCGACAACAGCGATTCCGCCATCGGCAACACCAACTCCGCATGCCGACGTGGCGCCATTTCGCTGCGATCGATCGATGCATCGCCGCACAGCAGCGCCACCGAGCAGGCTTCGGTAGCGGTTTCTATGGCAAGGAGATTCATTGCCCGATTGTCGCATCCGCCGCAAAAAACCGCCGTATGTCGCCCAGTTGGCGTGTGCGCGGCATCGGGGGCAAGCTCTGAAGGAAGAGTTTTCCGTAGGCGCGGGTAGTCAGGCGCGGATCGCACAGCACCAGCACCCCGCGATCGTGGACATCGCGGATCAGCCGCCCGGCACCCTGCTTCAGCGCAATTGCCGCGGCGGGAATCTGCCAGTCGCGGAACGGATTGCCGCCCGCGCGGCGCACCGCGTCGAGGCGGGCCTGCAACACCGGATCGTCGGGCGAGGCGAATGGCAGTTTGTCGATCACCACGCAACTCAATGCCTCGCCCGCGACGTCCACGCCTTCCCAGAAACTCGCCGCACCCAGCAGCACGCCGTTGCCCGATGCACGGAATTCGTTGAGCAACTGATGCCGCGGTGCGCTGCCCTGCACGAACAGCGGATACGAAATCTTTCCTTCTAATAATTCCGCCGCGCGGCGCAGCGCGCGATGAGAAGTGAACAACAGGAACGCGCGGCCCTTGCTCGCGTGCAACACCGGCAATGCCGCCTCGATCACGCGTTCGGTGTAGTCGCGTGCGGAAGGTTCCGGCAAACCTAGCGGCAGATAGCACAGCGCCTGATTCGGATAATCGAACGGGCTGCCCAGCGCCAACGTTTCGGGATCGTCCAGTCCGAGTTGCTGTGTGTAGTGGTCGAAGTTTTCGGCCACCGATAGCGTCGCGGAAGTGAAGATCCACGCCGCATGCGTGGCTTCGCGCAAGGCGCGCAGCGGCGGCGCGAGATCGAGCGGCGTCGCGCTCAACGCGAAGCCGCGCTCGGAAATCTCGTACCAGCGCACTTCGTTTTCGTCGGCGCGATCGGCGATGCGCGACAACCGTTCGCCCAAAGCGAGCGCGCGCTCGTGGACGTTGCTCAACCCCTTAGAACGCTCGGCTTGGCCACCCAGCGCCAGTGCCAAGGCATCCAGCGCCGCATCCAGTGCGACCAGCGCATCGTGCGCATTGGCGTCGGCCTCCAGTTGCGCGAACGCGCCGCGTTGCGGCAGCGGATCGAATGCCAAGCGCGCCTTGCGCACTGCGTCGTTCAAGCCGTCCAGCGCCGGTTGCAACACGCTCAACGCGCCGGGTTGTCCCGCGCATTCGCTCAATGCATCGCTCGCGAGCTCCGTCAATTGCCGCGCGCTGATGTTGACCGAAAAGAACTGACCGGCCAGTTCCGGAATCTGATGCGCTTCATCCAGAATGAAAGCGTGCGCGCCGGGCAGGATGTCGCCGAAGCCTTCCTGCTTCAACGCGAGGTCGGCGAACAGCAGGTGGTGATTGACCACGACGAGATCGGCTTCCTGCGCGCGCCGACGCGCCTTCATCACGAAGCAGTCGTCGAAGAACGGACATTCGCTGCCGAGACAGTTCTCCGTGGTGGAAGTGACGCGCGGCCACAATGGCGAGGTTTCCGGCACTTCCGCCAGTTCGGAACGGTCGCCGCTGCGCGTGCGCGAGCGCCAGGCGCGGATCGCTTGCAAGTCATTGGCCTGCGAGCGCGAGGAGAATGTTCCGTCGCGCGCGGTCTGATCCATTCGATAGAGACAAAGATAATTCGCGCGGCCTTTCAGCAACGCGGCGTCGATCTTCGCGCCCAGCACCGAACGCACGCGCGGCAGGTCGCGATGGAACAACTGATCCTGCAGGTTGCGCGTACCGGTGGAGACGATCACGCGCTTGCCGGAGAGCAGCGCGGGAACGAGATAGGCAAAGGTTTTCCCCGTGCCGGTACCGGCTTCCGCCACCAGCGTGCCGCCGTCCTCGATCACCGCCGACACCGCATCGGCCATGCGCTGCTGCGTTTCGCGCGGCGCGAAATTCGGCACCTCGCGCGCGAACGGACCAGCCGCGCCCAGCAACGCGGAAACGGAATTCGAGTCGAGCACGCGGGACATCGTGCAAGTATCGCGGAGTACGTTGGCAAACGGAACGCCCGCGACTACCCGCGATCCAGCGGACTGTACACGCCGAGCCCGCCGCGGTTCAGCACGTGCGTGTAGATCTGCGTGGTGGACACGTCCTTGTGTCCGAGCAGTTCCTGCACGGTGCGGATGTCGTAACCGTCCTCGATCAAATGGGTGGCGAAGGAATGGCGCAACGTATGGCAGGTTGCAGGCTTGGCGATGCGTGCCCGCCGCACCGCGGTCTTCACCGCGCGCTGCAGCACCGATTCGTCCAGATGATGCCGGCGCACGATGCCGCTGCGCGGATCGGTGCTGCGCGTGCTCGCCGGGAACAGGTACTGCCAGGACCACTCGCGCGCGGCGTTAGGATATTTGCGCGCCAACGCATCCGGCAACCACACCTCGCCGAAACCCGCGCGCAGATCGCGTTCGTGGATGCGCCTCGCTTCTGCGAACTGGTTCTGCAGCGGTTCGATCAGCATCGCCGGCAGCATCGTGCGGCGATCCTTGCCGCCCTTGCCGTGGCGCACGACGATCTCGCGGCGCAGGAAATCCACGTCCTGGACGCGCAGGCGCACGCATTCCATCAATCGCAATCCGCTGCCGTAGAGCAGGCTCGCCATCAACCAGCTCACGCCGGTCATTTCCGCAAGCAGCGCAGCCACTTCCTCACGGCTCAACACCACCGGCAAACGTTCCGGTCGTTTGGCGCGCCGGATATCGTCCATCCACGGCAGTTCCTGTTGCAGCACTTCGCGATACAGGAACAGCAGCGCGGACAGCGCCTGATTCTGGGTGGACGCGGAAACGTGTGCGCGCGTGGCAAGATGCGTCAGGAACGATTCCACCTGCCGCGCGCCGAGCTCGCGCGGATGCCGCTTGTCGTTGGCAAGGATGAAACGCCGCACCCAGCCGACGTAAGCTTCCTCCGTCCGCACCGACAATCCGAGGCGGCGCATCCGCGCGCGCAACTGGTCCAGCAGCTTCGGCGGTTGCGGCTGCCGCGGCGGCGGCCTCGCCGCCCTTGTCGCGCCTTTATCGAGGTGGGAAGATGCCATCGGGAACCGATCCGGCCGCGGGGAAACAGCCGCAAGATTAGGCCGCAGGATTAGATGGCGGGATCGGTGTAGAGCGATGATTGTTGTAGGCCGAAGCCGGTGCTCCTAACGACCTCTGAAGGGACTAGGCGGCAGGACTACATTTCGTTTTCAAACCTACTTGTAGTTAGGCCTTCAATGGAACGTATATTTTCGTTCATGTTTTTTACAATGCTCTTATTCTTGAGCGCAATGGCCGTGTCAACAAGCACGTACCAGCTGTTCAGCTTCTGGGGCTTGTCGGCTAACTTTGTCGTCGTATCAACCCACTTTGTGTGCGAAAAGCCGCTCAACAATAGGTGTGTCACCCATTACGTCACTCGCGACGCCAACGGAGCATCAGGAGACCTTGTTCCCTTTGGTTACGAATTCGAATCAGAGGCACTGGAGATAGGCAGTCGCGTCGCCAAACGCGGAAATAGCTTCTCCAACGAGATCAACGGAAAACAAGAGCTATGGCCCTATTTATGGCAGCACGTTGTCGTGTCTTTGCTTGGAGCGGCTGGTTTGCTTCTCTGGTACTTGTGTGGCGGGCTAAAGGTTCTTATTTGGTGGTTACGCGGGCTCCTGCATACGCAAAAGGCCTAACTACTCATTCCAGCGGACGCGCTGCGCGCGCCGCTAAATTCGGGCGTTATGTGGCAACAGGGGAGAATGTCGTATGTCGTGGGTTTTTATTCTGGTGGTTGTCGTTGTAATCGCAGCCGCGTTTCTTGCCGTTGCGGGCAAAAAGGGCGGCGGTGGTTCCAACGT
>DATFCO010000243.1:0-2854 GCA_035253005.1 Rhodanobacteraceae bacterium | reverse complement strand
TTGAACGCTTTTTTCGAACGCAGCCGCAAAGGCGAGCGCGCGCTGCTGGTGACGCCTTACACGCGCGGCGATGGCGACACCCAACGCCGCGCACGGGAATTCACCGAACTGGCGAAATCCGCCGGCGCGCAGGTGCTGGATCAGGTGAGTGCGCGCGTCGATGCACCCAATCCGCGTTTCTACATCGGCAGCGGCAAGGCCGACGAAGTGCTGGAACGCGTGCGCGCGCTGGAAGCCGATCTGGTGCTGGTCGATCACGCGCTCACCCCGGTGCAGGAGCGCAATCTGGAAAAACATCTCGGCGTGCGCGTGGTCGATCGCGCCGGTTTGATCCTCGACATCTTCGCGCAGCGCGCGCGTTCGCACGAAGGCAAGCTCGAAGTCGAACTGGCGCAATTGAAGCACATGGCGACGCGCCTGGTGCGCGGCTGGACCCACCTGGAACGCCAGCGCGGCGGCGCGATCGGCCTGCGCGGTCCCGGCGAAACCCAGTTGGAAACGGACCGCCGGCTGTTGCAGAAACGCGTCGACAAATTGCAGGAACGGATCGACAAAGTCGGCGTGCAGCGCGGCCAGCAGCGCCGCGCGCGCCTGCGCAACACGTTGCCGCGCGTGGCGCTGGTCGGTTACACCAATGCCGGCAAGTCCACGTTGTTCAACGCGCTGACGCAGGGCAACGCGTATGCCGCGGATCAGTTGTTCGCCACGCTCGATCCGACCGTGCATCGCCTGGAAGGCTTGAGTTGCGGCCCGGCGGTGCTGGCGGATACCGTCGGGTTCATCCGCGAATTGCCGCACGATCTGATCGCCGCCTTCCGCGCCACGCTAGCCGAAGCTCGCGATGCCGACCTGTTGTTGCACGTCACCGATGCGGCCGATCCCGAACGCGACGAGTTGATCGCGATCGTCGATGAGGTGTTGCGCGAAATCGGTGCGGACGAGGTGCCGCAGTTGCTGGTCTTCAACAAGCTCGATTTGCTGGATGGGGAAAGTCACGTGAAACCGCACATCGACCGCGATGCAGAGAATTCGCCCTCGCGTGTGTGGATTTCATCAGCCACCGGTGAAGGCCTGGATCTGTTGCGCGAGGCGATCGGTGAGCGGCTTTCCGGCGGACGCGTACGCTCGGAATTGCGCCTGCCGCACGAAGCCGGCCGCCTGCGCGCCAAGCTGATCGAACTCGGCGCCGTCACGGGCGAACGCTACGACGAACATGGCTGGACGCTGGCGATCGATGCGCCGCGCGCGATGCTGGCGCCGCTGGCTGGCGAGTTGCGCAGCGACGCGCGTTATCTGAAATCGCTGCTGGCGCCGTCGTCGCACTGAATCAGGGCGGGGTGCGGCGGCGTGAGGTAAACTTGCAGCCGTTTGCGACCTTGTCGCGCGTTCCTCATCGACGATCAAGCCATGCCCTGGAAAGAGCCCGGCGAAAAACCGCGCGAGCCGAACGAGCCCTGGGGCTCGGGCCAGCGCCCCAACCGGCCCAACCGTCCCGGCAATGGCTTCGATCTGGAAGCGCAACTGAAACGTCTGCGACGCAGCTTCGGACCGTTCGGCAGCGGCCCGGCGGGCCTGCTCGCATTGATCGTGCTGGCGGTGCTGATCTGGTTCGCGGTGGGTTCGTGGACCCTGATCGATACGCGCGAAACCGGTATCGTGCTGCGCTTCGGGCAATACCAGCGCACGCTCGCGCCGGGACTGCACGTGCATCTGCCGCGTCCGTTCGCGAACGTGGTGAAGGTGGACACCGGCCGCACCCGCGCGGTCAGCGATCAGATGCGCATGCTCACTCGCGACGGCCAGATCGCACTGGTGGATTTCTATGTGCAGTACCGCGTCAAGGACGCGCGCGAGTTTCTCTTCGCGGTGCGCGACCCGGAAGATGCGATGCGGCAGGCCACGCTCTCGACGGTGCGCGCGCAGATCGGCACGCAGACCTTGCCGGAATTGATGGCCGGCAGCGATGGCTCGATCATCGGCCGCATCCGCGCCGCCCTGCAAAGCACGCTGGACAGCTACGGCAGCGGCATCGTGGTGAACGAAGTCGGCATCCAGAACGTATCGGCGCCGCAGGAAGTGCGTGCGGCTTATGAGGACGTGGGCAATGCGCGCCAGGACGCGCAGCGCGCCGAGAGCGAAGCGCGCGCGGACGCGGCCAAATCGCAAGCCGATGCACGCGCGCAGGTCGCGCAGGTGCGCGCCGAGGCGGATGCGTACAAGACGCGCACGGTCGCCATGGCGCAGGCCGAAGCCGCGCGGTTCGACCTCGTGCTAAGCGCTTACCAGGCCGCACCGGATGTCACGCGTCGTCGTTTGTGGTTGCAGACCATGCAGGATGTGCTGGGCGCCAGCCGCGTGGTGATCGACACCACCGGCCGCGCGGTGGTGCAGTTGCCGCCGCAAGCCGTCCCGTCGCAAAGCAAACCGGTGCCGGCCGCCAGTGCGCCGGAAAAGAATCCAGACTCCGCTTCCGCGCAGAAGTCGCAGGGCGGTGCACGATGAAGATGCTCGGCGCGGCGATCGTGGTGTTGCTTGCGCTGGCCGCCGCCAACAGCGTATTCGTGGTGCGCGAAGGCCACGCCGCGCTGCTGTTGCAGTTCAGCAGTATCGAGAGCGCTCCGCTCGGCCCCGGGCTGCATTTCAAGTTGCCATTCGTGCAGCGCGCCGATCTTTACGACACCCGCACGATCGTCACCGAATCGGAACCGGACGTCTACCAGACCCGCGATGGCAACGCGGTGCAGGTGGGTTTCTATGTGCGTTGGCGCATCATCGATCCGCGGCCCTACTACCGCGCCACGGCGGGCGAAGAATTGCAGGCGACGCAGCAGATGACGCCGCTGATCCGCGACGC
>DATFCO010000242.1:0-4292 GCA_035253005.1 Rhodanobacteraceae bacterium | reverse complement strand
ATCACGCAGCCCGCCTTGCACGCCGAACACGAAGTGAGGCCCGAGCCAGGCATGCTGGTATTGTTCCCGTCGTATTTCTGGCACGGCACCGTTCCGTTTTCGGGAAAGCACGCGCGGCTCACCGTGGCGTTCGATGCGGTGCCGGATCGACCTCGCTGAGTACTAGCGCGCAGCCCGCCAGTCGATCGTGACGGCTTGGCGGATGTCGCGCGCAGGAATGGACACGCTCGCGGTGGCGCTGCCGGCATTCCAGGACCAGCCATCGATCCGCTTGCCGTCCAACGAAATCGATGCGGGCTTGTCGATGCCGCGCAATTGCAAATCATAAGAACGCCGCTGCACCTGACCATCGAATGTGCGGCGCGCCGGGCCGATCACGATCCGGTGCGAGCCGTCGCGGTTCGCGGTATTGGAAATCGGCGTCAGCGCGTGATGTGTTTCGTAATCCAGCGACTCGCCATCGTCTTCGTACAAGGTGAAGAAGCCGTTGCCCGATCCATAGACATTGATGACTAGCCGATCGAGCGGCCGCTGGTCAGACCAGCCCATCGCGGGTTGTTCGGGCACCATCGCGCCGTCGCGCACGAACACCGGAATCTGATCCGTCGCATAACGCGCGGCGAAGGAACGGCTACCCTCGTGACGTTTGCCGTCGAAGAAGCCGATCCACTGTCCCGGCGGCAGCCAGATCGTGTTCTGGCCGCTCGCATCCAGCACCGGCGCGACCAGCATTTCATCGCCGAAAAAATATTCGTGCGGATGTTTGTACGATTCTTCCGAATCCGGATCGTGCAGATACAGCGGACGCAAGAGCGGCAATGATTGCCGATGCGCGATCCACGCGTAGGTGTAAAGATACGGAATCAACTGCTCGCGCAGGGTGAAATACTTCTTTGCCAGTGCCATGCCGCGCGAGCCATAAGTCCACGGCATGCGCAGGTTGCCTTCGCGCGGATTCTCGTGCGCGCTGTGCAGACGCAGGATCGGACTGAACGCGCCGAATTCCAGCCAGCGCGCGTACAGATCGAAATCGATCTTGCCACCGTGGAAGCCGCCGATGTCGTGACTCATGTACGGAATCAGCACGTTGCCGCCGCGCGCGGTGTAGGCGACTTCGTAGCGCAGCACCGGCCATTCGGAATAGGTGTCGCCGGTGAAATAACCCGGATAGCGCTCGCTGCCCCAGCTGCCATAACGGCCGAGGATGAAACCGCGTTTGCCGGTCGTGTGCTGCGTGGAATCGTAAAACACACGATTGGTCCATAACTGCGGATCGAGCCCCGGCATCCGCGCGGCACCGCTGCCGCCGTCCACCCACCAGAAGTCCACGCCCTGCTTGAGCAGCGGGTCGTGCAAGTAACGCATGGAAACTTCGGCCTGCTGCTTGTTCGAGAGATCGAACCAGATTCGCCCCGGCGGTTCGACGTCGCAGATCGCGGTCAATCCGCGCAGGAAACCGCTGCCGTATTCGCTCGGTTCCAGCCGCAGCGCAATCTCCATCGTTGCTCCTGCGTGCGCGTAAGGCGCGATGTCGGCGAAAGTGACCCGCTGCGGCCAGTGCACAGGGCTGTGGGCGATCTCGTGGCCGTCGACATAGAGTTGGAAATTCTTGCTCTGCTGGCTCAAATACAAATAGAGATGCGGCGGCAGATGCGCGGGCAATCGCACCTGTCGGCGATACCAGACGATGTTCTTGTCATCGGCATAGCCCTGCTCCTTCGGCGAGGCGTCGATGCGGATGGGTTTCCATTTCGAATCGTCGTAATCGGATGCGTACCAATGTTCGCGGATGCCTTGATCGTGCGGATCGACGGCGAAACGCCAACCTAGCGACAAATCCAGATCGAACGAAGGTTTGGGCGGCATCGGTTTTCCCAATGCGCGCAGCACGTCGGGCGCGTGGCTCTCTTCGGGCGAAAGAATGTTCTCCTGCGTGTTGGCGTAACCGGGATGATCGTTCAAGGACACCTTGACGCCGCGATCGTGCAGCCATTTCAAAAGTCGATCGGGATGCGGAATCAGCGGGCTCCAATCGTAGCCGCCATCCCAGCCGTAGTTGTGCCAGGCGAAATCCAGCACCAGCGTGTCCAGCGGGATATGGTTCTGGCGGAAGCGGGCGACTTCATCTTCCAAGTGTTCCTCGCCATAGCGCCGGAATTCCGGCGACTTCGTTTGCGCGCTGCCGGGGAAATATTCGAAGTTCAAATCCGTGATCATCGGCCCCAGCACGTAGCGCGGGATCATCGGGATCACTCCGCACAGTTGCGCGTATTCGGCGAGCGCCTTGCGGTAATCGCGGCCATAGGCGAACAGATACCCATCCTGCGCGCCACCGGATTCGCGCGGTTCGATCCATTGCGTTTTCGCATTCCACAGCGGCGTCTTGCTGTCGTCGATGAAAGCGTAACCACTGCGGCTCAGCAAGCCGGGCTGCGCCTGGGGCAGCAGCACGTCGATGCCGGGGATGAGATCATTGATGGGACTGCCGAGATCGTCGCCGTTCTTCGGCAAATTCTTCGTGCTGACATTGTCCAGCGAGTAGGTCAGTCCGCCGAGGTTGCGATCATCCACCTGGCCCGGATGCCACGTGCGCATCGCGCCGTGATCTTTCCAGCTTACTGTCAGGTTGACCGCGGTGAAGGCGCCGGACTGCAGCTTGTAGCGCAGCGTCATCGCATTGGTGCTCGCGATCAGCCAGCCGCTTTCGGTTTTACGGTGCACTTCGACATCCGGCCAATCGCGTTGTTCGACCACCGCGGTCGGGACATCGACGAATTTTCCCGATGGCGAGTATTCCATTCGCACCAGTGTCGGCGTGAGGAATTCGAAACGCGCATTGCCCACTGTCACCGCCGATGTGGCTTGCACGCATCCGGGGATCAGCAGCGCGAGGGCGAGCAGCATCACCGCGATTCGTTTCAGTCGAATGCGCGTGTTCATGTGCGAGGCAACGCGTTGAAGGCGATCGTGATGCGGGGAATGTCGCTGTCGTGCGGTTCGACAAAATGTTCCATCCAGCACGGAAACAACACCAGCAAACCGGTTTCGGGTGTCAGGCGAATGTCGCTGTAGCCGTTGGGCACCGCGCCCTTGACGTAACCATGCACCACGCCGGGGCGCGGATCGCGGAACACGAACTTGCCCGAACCCGGCGGCACCTGCAGATAGAAAGAACCCGACAGCAGGGAGCCCTCGTGCACGTGCAGGAAATTGAAACCGCCGCGGTCGTGCAGGTTCACCCATGATTGCAGGTCGAATGGAATTCCGGGTGCGCCCATGTCGCGCAACACATCGGCACACGCGACGCGCACCGCCTCACGCAGTGGTGCAAACAGCGGCTGATCCAGCACCGCCATGTCTTCGCTGTTCCAGCCCATTCGGTTGGTGCGGCCCGCCGGCTTGGGATTGACCGCGCGCATCTGCAACACCGCCTGCACCCACGAATCGAATTGCGGACGCAAGTCGGACAACTGCGCCTGCCAGATGCGCGTGGGGAAAAGGTCGAAAGCTTGCAGGAAGGGAGTGGACATTGCCTCGACCCGCATACTGCGCGCGAACCTGCGCGTGGCGCAAGATCATGGTGCCGCTCAGCGGATTCGCTCGATCTGCACCAGTTCCGAAGAGTTCGGCAATGGCAGCGACATCGTGACGCCCATGTGCATCAGTTCGGCGCCGCTCGCGGTGCCATCGGGCGACGAGCCATCCCTGAAGTGCAGCTTGTACCTGTCACCGGCATGCAGTCCTTTCAGCCGGAACACGTACGACGCCGGTTCGGCAGCGTCGCCATGGAACGCATACAGCACGCCGGCGCCGCGCCGCCCATCGAAATATTCCATGCCATCCCAGCCCTTGCCGTCCGGGCGGGAACCGACATGATAGAGATCGGCCTCGCGGATCAGCGGCCGCAGCGTGGATTTGTAAAACGCGATCTCGCGCGCCGCCGCTTCGTGCTGTTCGCGCGACCAGGTGCTGGTATCGATCATCGCCGTGAACCAGCCCAGCATGCCGCTGCGCAACATGTAGCGGAAATTCTCGATGCGCGGCGCCGGCACCGCCATCACGTAGGTTTCCAGCATCGCCGGCGGCAGCAGATGGCTGGCGTCGTAGAACGCCTTGCGGTTGGAAACCGGATCGTAGGCATCCACGATCGAGAAATAATCGCCGTGCGCGGCGCTGCCGAAATCGACCATGCGGCCGCCGTCGTTGCAGATCTCCCGCAGCAAACCGGGATGACGTTGTTTGAGCCGCGTCTGGATCGCGTAATACGCGCGCGTGGCGTGCAGGCTGACATC
>DATFCO010000241.1:0-2305 GCA_035253005.1 Rhodanobacteraceae bacterium | reverse complement strand
CTGGGCAGCCCGTTCGATTATCCGAATCAGGCGCTGTGCTATCTGCCGCTAGGTTTGCCGGAACCTTCCGCACGCGACTACACCGAACGCGTGATCGAGGCGGCATTGCCGGTGCTGCACGCCAGCCGTGGTCGCGCGTTTCTGCTGTTCACTTCGCATCGCGCGCTGCGGCGGGCGGCGGATTTGCTGGAAGGAAAGATTTCGTATCCGCTGTTCGTGCAGGGCAGCGCACCGCGGCATCAGTTGCTCAACGAATTCCGTGCGTCGGGCAACGGCGTGCTGCTGGGTGCGGCGAGTTTCTGGGAAGGCGTGGACGTCGCGGGCGAAGCGTTGTCGTGCGTGATTATCGACAAGCTGCCGTTCGCCGCTCCGGACGATCCGGTGTTGCAGGCGCGGCTGGAAGCACTGGCGCGAGCCGGCGGCAATCCCTTCACGCAATGGCAGGTGCCGAACGCGGTCATCGCGTTGAAACAAGGAGCGGGGCGATTGATCCGCGACGTGCACGACCGCGGCGTGCTGATGTTGTGCGATCCGCGACTGACCACGCGCGCCTACGGCCGCGTGTTCCTCAACAGCCTGCCGCCGATGCCGCGCACGCGCGCGCTTGCGGACGTGCAGAAATTCTTCGGGGAGTGAATGTCATGTCGAAAGTGATCGGTATCGGCGGAATCTTCTTCAAAGCACGCGATCCGGAAGCGCTGCGCGCCTGGTATGCGAAACATCTGGGGATGCCGGTCAACGACTAC
Organism: Rhodanobacteraceae bacterium; assembly: GCA_035253005.1. GTDB lineage: Bacteria > Pseudomonadota > Gammaproteobacteria > Xanthomonadales > Rhodanobacteraceae > 66-474. The sequence continues at coordinate 1,559 of DATFCO010000241.1, read as the reverse complement.
GGCGCGACTTTCGAGGAAGATGCGTCGCGTCCGGGCGTCACGCTGTGGGCGCCGTTCAAGCAGGACAGCAATTATTTCGCGCCGAGCAGCCGGGAGTTCATGCTGAACCTGCGCGTGGATGATCTCGATGCGCTTCTGGCGAAGTTGCGTGCCGACGGCGTGGAGGTGGACGCGAACGTGCACGAAGACGACAACGGCCGCTTCGGCTGGATCATGGATCCGGAGGGCACGCGCATCGAACTGTGGCAACCGCCGGCAGGCGAGGGCGGATGAATCTTCTCGCCATCGAAACCTCGACCGAATATTGCTCGGTCGCACTGCTGCACGACGATGCGCTGATCGAGCGCAGCGAGCTTGCGCCGCGCCGGCATGCCGAACTGGTATTGCCGATGGCCGAATCGTTGTTGGGCGAGGCAGGATTGAAGCGCACGCAACTGGATGGCATCGCGGTCGGCCGCGGTCCCGGCGCGTTCACCGGCGTGCGGTTGGCGATCTCGGTGGCGCAAGGTCTGGCGTTCGCGTTGGATCTTCCCGTCGTGGCGGTTTCCTCACTCGCCGCGTTGGCAATGCAGGCGCCGCGCAACGATGCGGCGACGCTGGCGGTAATCGACGCGCGCATGGGCGAGGTGTATGCGGGCGCGTTCGTCTTCGATTCGGATGGCTTGGTGCGACCGCTGGACGAAGAACGCGTGATGCGCGCGGAGGATTTGTCGTTGCCGGATCGGCAAACTTGGAACGTGATCGGCAGCGGCTGGGATGCGTACCGCGAAGCGTTGCGTGCGCGCTTGCCGTCGCCTCCCGTCTGGACCAGGGGCGATGCGTTCCCGCAAGCGCGTGACGTCGCGCGCCTGGCGCTGCCGCAATTCGAATCCGGAAATGTCGTGACGCCCGAGCGCGCGCTGCCGGTGTACCTGCGCGACAAGGTGGCGTTCACTGTAGCGGAGCGCGCAGCAAAGTAGGGCGGGTGATAACCCGCCTTCGATTGCGAGGGCGGGATTCGCTGCGCTGCTCCCGCCCTACATGCTGAGGAGTTATCGAGCAACTAACAAATAAATCCAACCGATTAGCATTACCGAAAGAATAATTAGCAAAAATAGATAATGTCTATCTCGCTCTTTCTTACTTAAATTTTTATCCGGAATGATCGGTATGCGATCCCATTTCCTTTTCATCACAGTGTGCTCCTAATACGGGAAGATCAAACTTTGCGCTGATAGATAAGCGCCTACACGGCTAACAACTCCGCCACTTCCTCGCGTGAATTCGCTTTCAGCAAACGCGGCGCGAGTTCGCGCAATGCGGCCTGATTGCAGCGCGCCAGCGCGTCGCGCATGTTCAAGATCCGTCCCGGGTGCATGCTGAAATCGGTCAAGCCCAGCGCGACCAGGAGCGACGCGAATTTCGGATCGCCGCCGATCTCGCCGCACAGCGTCACCTGTTTGCCCGCACGATTGCCCGCGCGGATCACTCGCGCCAGCAAGCGCAGCAACGATGGATGCAGCGGATCGTAGAGCTGGCCGAGTGAATCGTTGTTGCGATCCGCCGCCAACACGTACTGC
>DATFCO010000240.1:0-2993 GCA_035253005.1 Rhodanobacteraceae bacterium | reverse complement strand
ATACGTGTAGCCGAACGGATGGCCCCACGGATCCTTCAAGTCTCCCGGCTTGGCATAAGGACCGTTCCATGACGGCGCATCGCCCGGCTTGCTCAAAAGATCCTGCAACTGCTTCGGCGGAGAACCGTTGTCCAGCATGTAACCGTCGATGTCCTGCGAGAGTTTCTCCACCTGCAGCTTGCCGGCCTTGTAATCGGCCTTGGTGACATTGCCGCTGATCGAACGCGCCACGATGGTGGCGACGATGCCGAGCAGCACGATCACCGCCAGCATTTCCAGCAGGGTGAAGCCGCGGGAGAAGCGGGGATTGGGGACCGGTGGCGGGGGCGCAAAAACCGATTTTCGCGAGCGCTGCAAGTTTGCGGAAGCCTCGCAAACGGGCGCCTCCACGACCAATCCCCCATCCCCTTTTCCAAATACATTCGACAACATCGGGTTCTCCGTTATCACTGAATATTTCCCGTGAGACTCAAAAGCGGCAACAGGATCGCCAGCATGATGCCGGCCACCAGCACGGCCATCACGATGGTGAGCACCGGCACCAGCGCGGCGAGCATCTTGTCGATCGCGCTGCGCACTTGATCGTCATACGTATCGGCCGCGCGCAGCAGCATCGTGTCCAGCGTGCCCGATTCCTCGCCGACCTGCGCGATCTGCGTGGCGAGTTTAGGAAACCCGGTGTGCGCGGCCAGCGCGCGCGACAGCGCTTCGCCACCCTTGACGCTCTCGGTCACAGGTTCCAGTTGCGCGGCCAGTTCGCGGTTTGAAACGACTTGACGCGCGATGCCCAGCGCGGACAACAAGGGCACGCCGTTCTTCAACAGGCTCCCTAGCGTGCGCAGCAATCGCGCGGTGTCCACTTTCAACAGCAGCGGCCCGAATATCTTCACGCGCAGCAGTCGCGCATCCAGCGCGCGGCGCGCGACCGGTTCCTGCCAGCGCATGCGCAAATACAACGCGCCGAAGATCAGCAGCACCAGCACGATCCAGCCCCAGTCGTGCAGGAACGAACCGATCGACATCAACACGCGCGTGATGAACGGCACCGGCACATTCATGTCGGCGAAAATCGGTACGAACTGCGGCACCACGAACGCCAGCAGCAGGATCAGCGAACCCAGCACGCCGAACAGCAGGAACGCCGGATACACCAGCGCACCGATCACGCTTTCGCGCAAGGAGCGCGCACGCTCCAGATAATCGGCCAGGCGCTTCAGCGTTTCATCCAGTGCGCCACCGGCCTCGCCCGCGCGCACCATGCTGACGTACAGCCGCGAAAACGCGCCGTGTTCCTCTTCCAGCGCGCGCGACAGCGAAGCGCCGCCGCGTACGCGTTCGCGCACGCGGCTCACCACGTTGCGGGCGCGTTCGCCTTCGGGAATTTCCAACAGCAGTTGCAGCGAACGATCCAGCGGCAATCCGGCGCCCAGCAATGTTCCCAATTGCTGCGTAAATTGCACCAGCGCAGCGCCGGAGAGCGGCTGCTTCTGCCAGCGCGCGAACAGCGAACGGCCGGCCGCGTCCGCATCGTCCGCCGCCAACGGCACGTTGCCTTGTTCGTGCAGGCGCGCGATCACGTCTTCGACCGACGGCGCATCCATGCGGCCTTCGACCACTTCGCCCGAAGGCGTGACCGCCTTGTAGTGGAACATCGGCATGTCTGGAATTACGCTTCCTGCGTCACGCGCAGGACTTCCTCGATCGTGGTCAGGCCGGCGAGCGCCTTGCGCATGCCGTCCTCGTACATGGTGTGCATGCCTTCCGCGCGCGCCGCACGTTCGATCTCGCTGGCATCGGCGCGCTGCATCACCAGCCGGCGCAGCGGATCGGAGAGCGTCAACTGCTCGATGATCGCCAACCGCCCGCGGTAGCCGCTGGGATTGTCGTGCGAAGGCCGTGGCCGGTACAAGCGCAGCGGACGCTGGTCGGTGAAGCGGTCCAGTCCCAGTTCGCGCACCATTTCCGGCAACGGCGCGTAAGGTTCGGCAGTTGCAGGATCGAGGCGTCGCACCAGCCGCTGCGCGAGGATCGCGTTGACGGTAGACGCCAGCAGGTAATCCTCCACACCCATGTCCAGCAAGCGCGTTAATCCGCCCGCGGCAGAGTTGGTGTGCAGCGTCGAAAGAACGAGGTGTCCGGTCAGCGCCGACTGGATCGCGATCTTGCAGGTTTCCAGATCGCGCATTTCGCCGATCATGATCACGTCCGGATCCTGGCGCACGATCGAGCGCAGGGCACCCGCGAAATCCAGTCCGATCTGCGGCTTCACCTGCATCTGGTTGATGCCTTCGAGCTGGTATTCGACCGGGTCCTCGACGGTGATGATCTTGCGGTCGGGCGTGTTGATCTTCGACAGCGCGGTGTAGAGCGTGGTGGTCTTGCCCGAACCGGTCGGGCCGGTGACGAGCAGGATTCCGTGCGGCTGTTCCAGCACGCGCAGAAAATCGGGCAGCGTGCGCGCATCGAAACCGAGCGCGCCGAAATCCAGCACCACGTTGCCGCGATCGAGGATACGCATCACCACCGATTCGCCGAAGCTGGTGGGAATGCACGACACGCGCAGGTCCAGTTCCTTGCCCTGCACGCGCAGCATGATGCGGCCGTCCTGCGGCAGGCGGCGCTCGGCGATGTTCATGCGCGCCATGATCTTGATGCGCGAAATCACCGCGGCGGTGCTGGACGCCGGCGGCGCCTCCACTTCGTGCAGCACGCCGTCGATGCGGTAACGCACCTTCAGGCGGTTCTCGAACGGCTCGATGTGGATGTCGGAAGCGCGCGCTTCTACCGCGCGCTGGATCAACAGATTGACGAGACGAATCACCGGCGCTTCGGAAGCGAGGTCGCGCAGATGTTCGATGTCGTCGTCCGCGGATTCGGCGCCCTCGCCTTCCATGCCTTCCACGATCGTGCCGAGCGCGCTGCGGCCCTGGCCGTGCCAGCGCTCGATCAAGTCGTCGATTTCCGAACGCAACGCGATGCGCAGCACCACCGGT
>DATFCO010000239.1:0-3664 GCA_035253005.1 Rhodanobacteraceae bacterium | reverse complement strand
CGGGCGGCGCTTGCGCCGCCCGTTTCGCGTGCGCGTGGAACCGCGGCGTGATACAACGCACGTGATGAGCCGTTCCGATTACCGCTCGCAAGGTTCGCACGGCGTCGGTTTGGCCGCGGAAGCCATTCCCGCGCTGACCTTTTTCCGGGAATGGCTGCGCAATCCGTTCGCGATGGCGGCTGTTTCGCCTTCGGGCCGCCAGCTTGCCGGCTTGATGGTGGAACAACTGCCGCCGCACACCCAACGGGTGATTGAGCTGGGCGGCGGCACCGGTGCGTTCACGCGCGCATTGCTGGACAGCGGCATCGCGCCGCGCCATCTGCTGGTAATCGAATTGAATGAGTCGCTGCATCGGCTGCTGAGCGGGCGCTTTCCCTCGGTGCACGTGGAGTGCGGCGACGCGCGCAACGTGCAGGCGATCGCGCGGCGCCGTGGCGTTCTGGACGAGAACGGCGAGGTCGATGCGGTGGTGAGCGGTTTGGGCCTGTTGTACATGCCGCATCACGTGCAGCGCGAAATCCTGCGCGCCGCGTTCGCCGTGCTGGGACCGCGCGGACGTTTCGTGCAGTTCACCTATGGCCCGATCAGTCCCGTCCCGCGTTCGCTGCTGCAGGAACTGGATGTGAAGGCGCGGCGCGCCGGCACGGCCTGGCGCAACGTGCCGCCGGCCAATGTGTTCGTCTATCAGCGGGCGAAGCACCGCGCTTAGCTGACGGCACGGGGCGTCAGCTGCGGTGACGAGCGGCGCGCCACGGATGGCGCGGCGGGAAAGAGATCCAGGGACGGCTGCTTGCTGAAGCCAGAACGATTGCGGACGCGCTATCACAACTCCAGCGAATATTCGTACATCCCCTCGTCGCGCACGTAACCCAGCGATTCGTACAGCGCCTGCGCGCGCGCATTGTCGCGCGCGGTCTGCAACACCAGCCGGATCGCCCCGGTTTGCCGCGCGTACTTGTGCGCTGCATCCATCAGCGCACGCGCCACACCTCGGCCGCCCGCGGATTCGGCGACGAACAGATCGTTGAGGATCCACAGCCGGCGCGCGCTTACCGACGAAAAGCAGGGATAGAGCTGCGTAAATCCCAGCGCTTCGCCTTGTTCGTTCCGCGCGATGAAAATCACCGATTCGCGCAAGGCCAGCCGCTCGCGCAGGAATTCACGTGCGGTGTCGAAGTCCGACGGACGCTCGTAGAACACGCGATAACCGTCGAACAGCGGCGTCAGCGCGTCGAGATCATCCAGCGTAGCCTGACCGACGATGCACGCGTCTCTCATTAGTACTCCTCGACGAATCGAAACACGCAGCGTATCAGCCCAGCGTCATCAACTGGTGGTACACATACACGCCGAGAAATGCCGCGAAGCAGATCAGTAGCAGTGCCAGCAGGGAATCGCCGAGCACGGTGCCGTAGCCGACGGTTTCTTCGCAGGCGATGGTTTTGCGGTGGTGGATGAAGCGGATCGTCGCGCCGAAGATGATGAGAATTCCCAAGCCGATCAGCGCCAGCCCGACCATCTGCGCCGCGTGCAGGTGATGCGGCGTGGCCGCCGATGCGACCGCACCGCTCGACGCGCCCGGATTGCCGCGGCCGAGATAGGCGAGGAACAGATCGAAGCGCTCGACCAGAAACCCGAACGCCATGATCGCCACCGCCGTGCGCACCCATGCGAGGTAGGTGCGTTCGTTGGCGGCGTAGTCGGTGAAGCGTGGGATCATCGGCGAAGCGTAGCCGAATCCTGGGGCAGCTTGTACAGCCGCTACGCCGCCTTTGCCTTAACCGCCAGCGCATCCAGCAGGTCGTTCGCGGCGCGCAGGCGTTCGGTGGCGCCGGGCAGTTCCATCATCACGCGCAATTTGTCTTGGCCGTCGAGCTTGTAGACGCGCGGCTGCTGCTGGATCAGCCGCAGGATGGTCATCGGTTCGATATCGGGCTTGTCGCGGAAAATAACTCGACCGCCGTTGGATCCGAGATCCAGTTTGCGAATGCCCATCGGTGTGGCGCGCAGCTTCAGCGCGGCGATCGCGAACAGATTCTTGACCTGCTGCGGCAACAGGCCGAAACGGTCGATCATTTCGACCTGCAATTCGCGCAGCGCGAACTCGTCGCGCGCTCCCGCGATTCGTTTGTACAAGGTCAGCCGCGTGTGCACGTCGGGCAGGTAATCGTCCGGAATCAGCGCAGGAATGTGCAGTTCGATTTCGGTGTCGCGCTCGTCGCTCAGATCGAAATCCGGCACTTTGCCGGATTTCAATGCGCGCACCGCGCGCTCCAGCAATTCGGTGTAGAGCGAGAAACCGACTTCCTCGATCTGGCCGGATTGCTCCTCGCCCAGCAATTCGCCTGCGCCGCGGATTTCCAGATCGTGCGTGGCCAACGTGAAACCCGCACCGAGTTCTTCCAGAGCGGACAAGGCTTCCAGACGCTTTTCCGCATCCGCAGTCATGGCTCTGCGATCCGGCACGATCAGATAGGCGTAGGCGCGATGGTGCGAACGGCCGACGCGCCCTCGCAACTGATGCAACTGCGCCAAACCAAAACGATCGGCGCGATCGATGACGATCGTGTTGGCGGTCGGCACGTCGATGCCGGATTCGATGATCGTCGTGCACACCAGCACGTTGAAACGCTGGCGGTGGAAATCCAGCATCGCCTGTTCCAGCTCGCGCTCGTGCATCTGGCCGTGCGCGATGCGGATGCGCGCGTCGGGTACGAGTTTTTCCAGATCGCGCGCGGTGCGTTCGATGGTGTCCACGCTGTTGTGCAGGAAATACACCTGGCCGCCGCGCGCGAGTTCGCGCTGGAAGGCTTCGCGCACCAGCGCGGGATCGTACTGCGCCACCAGCGTCTTGACCGCCATGCGGTGCGCCGGCGGCGTGGCGATGATCGAGAGATCGCGCAGGCCGCTCATCGCCATGTTCAAGGTGCGCGGAATCGGCGTGGCGGTGAGCGTCAGCAGATCGACTTCCGCGCGCAGCTTTTTCAACTGCTCCTTGTGGCGCACTCCAAAGCGGTGTTCCTCGTCCACGATCACCAAACCGAGATCCTTGAATTTCACATCCGGCTGCAAGAGCTTGTGCGTGCCGATCACCACGTCGAGCTTGCCTTCGGCGAGTTTCTTCAGCGCTTCGCTGCTTTCCTTCCTGGTGCGGAAGCGCGAGAGCAACTCCACGCGCACGGGAAAATCGGCCAGGCGATCGCGGAAATTGTCGTAATGCTGCTGCGCCAGCAGCGTGGTCGGCACCAGCAGTGCAACCTGCTTGCCCGCGGTCGCGGCGGCGAAGGCCGCGCGCAGCGCGACTTCGGTCTTGCCGAAACCGACATCGCCGCAGACCACGCGATCCATCGGTTTCGGGGATGCAAGATCGTCGAGCACCGCATCGATCGCGGCCTGCTGGTCGGGCGTTTCCTCGAACGGAAAGCCGTCGGCGAATTGCGCCAGCATCGCGCGGTCGTAATCCAACGCAACGCCCGGACGCGCCGCGCGTTGCGCGTGGATCGCCAGCAATTCCGCCGCCGCGTCGCGAACTTTCTCGGCGGCTTTGCGCTTGGCGCGTTCCCAGGCGTCGCCGCCCAGCGAATGCAGCGGCGCCAGTTCCGGCGCAGTGCCGGAATAGCGGCTGACCAATGACAACTGCGCGACTGGCACGTACAACTTGTCG
>DATFCO010000238.1:0-8440 GCA_035253005.1 Rhodanobacteraceae bacterium | reverse complement strand
GCATCGAGCAGTGCCAGTGCCGCCAGGCCGATCTGCCGAAAATCGATGCCCAGACGCGCAGCGCGGCGCCGCAGCGCCGCGAGCGTCTGCGCCTCGATTTCGCGAACGAACGTCTCCCGCGCCGGCTCCGCCCCGGAAGCGGGCCTTCCTCGCGGCAGAATTTCCGATAAAGCTGTGTGCATTTTCTCCCCTGTTTCACGCCCCATCGGCTGACCGATGGAGCTGCGCCGCCCTCGAAGTCCGGCTTGTGCATGGTGGAATAGCCCGCACCCGCCCGCAAGGGGCCATCGACGCTAATCCTGCGCGTATGGCGGCGTCGGGTCGATGTCCTTTCGGCGCACGATTTGTTGTCCGACCCGGCGCGTGGCGGTGATCGACTCCAGAGCCGCCCGCGACATCCGGTCCAGCACCGGGTGCTTGCCGACTTCGGGCAGGATGATATGGGCCCGCCGCGCGCACAGGTAACGCAATTTGTGCTGCATGCTGATCCGGCGCGTCGTACGAGTGTAGTACGTCATGCTCATGGTGATCGACAGCTCGCCGCCCGTTTCCGTCATGTGCGGACTGGTCATGGGCATGTAGACGCCCTGACCGGGCTCCAGATCGAACACGTGTGCACGCTGCCGGAATTCCTCGTGCCACGGCATCAGATCGCGGTTGCCGTCGTGATGGAAGCGATCGCGCGCCGCGGCGCTGACGACCACTTCGTCGTCGGGATCCCAGACATAGGCGCGCTTGCGTCCGTAGATCTGCAAAAGGAAATTCTGTTCCGGATCCATGTGGAAAGGCGTGACGACGTTCTGCGCCGAGACGAAGATGAAACCTGCGCGGCCGTACATGCCCGGATCGGTACGCTCGACGTACGGCTTGATCGAATCCAGCACGGTGTCGACCAGCTCGCGGTAAACCGGATCGTGCTGGATGAATCGCAGAATGGTCCAGCCGCCGTCGCGATGCATCCGGCGCAGGGTCTCCACGGCACCCCGGTGCCACTCGAACGGCGTGCCGGCGGTGATGCCGCGTTTGACCTCGTGCAATTGGCCGTCGGCGTGGCGCCGCTCGCCCAGCTTCAACAACTGGTCGAACTGCAAGAGCGGGTGCGAAGACAGCCGGTGCCGCACCGGAGTGACCTTGTCCGGCCGAAAAGCTTCCCAATCCTGCTCGATCAAGGGCTGGACGGTGTTCATGTCCATGCTCCTTCAGGACTCCCGCCGGTCGTTGAGCATACGCCTGTGGGGCATAAAACGCGTGAACCAGCCCGCTCGCCGCGGTCAGCCCTCCGCTCGGCGCCCGGTTAGCCCACCTGTGCGTACGCGTAGGCCACGTTTTCCGGGTAGACGGGCCGGCCGGCGAGTCTTTTCAAACCGAGCGAGGGCACGGTCTTGCAGTGGTGCAGGAGGAGACAAAGCGCATCGAATGGGCGGTTGCTCCCCACCGGCGCCGGGGTGACGCCGAGCGCGCGCAAGCGTGCATGCAACTTGTGCAAGGCGCGATTGCGGCGTGTGGAATCGGTGTAATAGGTGAAACTCATGGTCAGCGAAGGCTCGTCACCATTCTCGACCATATGAGGACTGGTGGATGGCATGTACGCAGCCATGCCGGGTTCCAGTTGAAATACATGCGCGCGCTCCTTCAGCTCTTCCCGCCACACCAGGAGGGACCTGTCGTGTCTGGCGTGGAACATGTCGCGCGCATGCTCGCTGGCGGCCTCGGTATCGTCGGGATCCCAGACGTAGAGCGTCTTGCGTCCGCGCAATTGAAAGATGAAATTGTGTTCGACATCGAAATGGAAAGGCGTCACCGTGTGTGGTGAAGCCATGAAAATCCAGCCGGCGCGATAGCACATGCCGGGATCGACCCTGTCGACCTGCGGCTTCAATTGATCCAGCACCTCGTCCACCAGCGTGCGGTAGACCGGATCGGTCTGCACGTTCAGCAGCGATATCCAGGCGTCGGCCTGCTGCAGTTGGCCGATGGTCTCCACGGCCGACCTGCGGTTGCGGTACACGCGCGGGGCGTCATTGAAGGGCGTGCCGGCGGTGGCCTGTTTCGTGTGGGTGCGGAACTGGCCCTTCGGCTCCAGCCGCCGCCCCAGATCCAGAAGAGACTCCCACTCCAGCAAAGGATGGTCGCTCAAACGATGCTGCAGGGGGCCCCGCACACGCCACGGGTTGAACGTCGACCAATCCATCTCCAGCAACGGTGTGGTGCTTTCCTGCATCGGCGTTCATCCCCCTTGCGACACACTGCAACGAATGGACCAGCCGCCTGCCGCGACCGCGACGAAAAATTGGACTGGAAGGGCGGCGGCGCTATTGTAGCGGGGCAGCGTCTGCCCGAAAGGATACGGGTGGGAATGGATTGGCGACTGGAGGCGATATATCGCCGGACAAAACTCCTGCCGGGCGTACGGCAGGTGCTCGAGTACTTTTATGCAAAACGGTTTGCCGCTGAACGGACCGCGTATCCCGTCTACCGAGGCGTGTATGCCGACTACGCGAGTGCACTCGCAGACACGCCGCGAACGTTGCCGGTCGGATTCGACCACAAGAACGCCACCAGGGAATCCTTTCGCCACATCGACCGCGTAGTGTCTGCCGATTATCCGGCCATGTTCTGGCTGGAAAAGCTCTTTCGACAGGGCAGCAATTCCGTCTTCGATCTGGGCGGTAATATGGGGGTCAAATACTATGCATTCCGCCGTTACCTGGATTATCCGGCTCAATTGAGTTGGACGGTTTGCGAGCTGCCCAATATCGTCAAGGAGGGGATCGAATGGGCGGCGCAACACGATGCCGATAGGCAGCTTCGGTTCACCGTGGAACGCAGGGACGCTTCCGGAAACGGAATTCTGCTGCTTTCGGGTGTCCTGCAATATCTGGATTACACATTGGCCGATTTGATCGGCGAATTATCGGAGCCGCCACGGCATTTGCTGATAAACGTCTTGCCGCTGCATTCCAGCAAGTCCTTTTTTACCGTGCAGAAGAGCGTCGAGCTGTATGCACCCTATCGTATCGATGCACAAAAGGATTTCATTCGAGCGGTTCTGGCTTGTGGTTACGAGATGATCGATCACTGGGACCAGCCCCGGCGGTGCGACATTCCGTTTTATCCCGAATATTCGGTCGAGGAATACCACGGTTTTCTGTTCAGCCGATCCACCCAGCAATGAACGCCGTCCCAGTAACGAAGACGCAGATATTCCCGGTCGAGCGTCGACATTCCTCGAAGCTTGCTCCTGCGGATTTCCAGCGCGAATACGTCGCGGCGAACCGGCCCGTGGTCGTGGAGAACGCGGTGCCCGACTGGCCTGCGTTGCGGAAATGGACGCTCGAATTCTTCAAGAGCGAGTTCAGGGACGAGGAGGTGGACGTCTCCTATGACGCGCGGATGAAAATGGGCGATTTCATCGATGGCGTACTGGCCTCCACGCCGGAGCGCCCCGGACCTTATTTATATCGCCTCTTCATCTGCCCGCATCTGCCGCGACTGTTGCCCGACGTGATGCCGCAAAATCGCTATTCTTTTCCATATCGCTATGCCAGCCCGCTGATGCCGCGCGCGTGGCGGCGGCCCGACGGCTACATCAAGCTGCTGATCGGCGGCGCAGGCAGCCGCTTTCCCATCGTGCACTACGACGGCGACAACGCCCATGCGACCGTGACGCAAGTGTATGGCGACAAGACCTTCGTGCTGTTCGCGCCGGAGGATGGCCAGTTCCTTTACCCCAAGAAACACTTTCCCAATCACTCCAGAATCCCGGACATCGACGAAGTCGATGCCGAAACGTTTCCGCTCTTCGCGCACGCGACCCGTTATCAGACGATCCTCCATCCTGGTGACATGGTGTTCATCCCGTGCGGCTGGTGGCATTCGGCCCGCGTCTTCGGACCATCGATCTCCATCGGGCAAAACATCCTCGACGGATCGAACTGGAAGCGGTTCGTGCAATTGGTGTGCGCGGGCTCGACCGGGTTGCCGCCGTGGAAGCGGTGGCCAAGGCGCCTCTGGCTTCAGTCGCTCGGGGGTCTTTTCACGCTGCGGCAGCGCTGGCTGCCGCCGGATCGCCCGCGCCCGCGCAGCCTGCTTGCGCGTTGGAGCCCGATGTTTTCCGAGGAAGTGCGCGATCCCGGGGAATGGCCCATGAAAACCTGGATCCAATCCTGACTCTCGGCTCCGGTCATGCCGCGATGCGGGAACGCAAAGCGTCTTGGCCAATCGGAGCGCCGACGCGCCATAATGGTCGCCACGTCAGCACGTGGGATCGAAGTGCTGGTTGGGGGAAGCAGCATGTCCGGCGACACCGATTTTCTGTTGCTGTACGAAGAACTGGGTGTTGACCCAGGCCGCTGCACGCTTGACGATTTCAAGCGGGCCTATCGGCGTCGCATCTCCAGGCTGCACCCGGATCGGGCTCTTCATGGTGCCGACGGCGATGCGCCGGAGGCCGTGCGACGGCTGACGACCCTTTATGGCGCGGCCATCGCCTTCGAGCGCCGCTTCGGCCGACTGCCGGGCGCGGAACCCGTCGGCGCGCGCCGCAGCAGCAGCATGACCCCGCCGAGCGGGCAGAGCAGCGTGTCCGTCCCGGGGTTTCGACGTGAGCCAGCGTTCCCGGTCCCCGAGCCGAAATCGCTGCGCAAGCGCGTATTGCTCGCTTTGCTGATCTTGTTTGCGCTGGCTTGGGCGCTGTGGGGTTGGGGCACGATCGCCCAATAAGCGAAAACGCCGATGTACTCAGCGCGCCCCGCGCCTGAACAATACGACCTCGACCGTCTGGATCAGAATCATCAGATCGAACAGCAGATTGTGGTTCTTGACATAGAACAGGTCGAATTTGAGTTTTTCCTCCGCATCCTCGGCGGATGATCCGTACGGGTACCGCAATTGCGCCCAGCCGGTGAGGCCTGGCTTGACGCAATGCCGCAGCGGGTAATAGCGGATTTTGGCGTTGAAATCGTCGACGAACTGCGGCCGCTCCGGTCGGGGGCCGATGAAGCTCATGTCGCCGTGCAGGACGTTCCACAACTGCGGCAGTTCATCCAGACGGCCCTTGCGGATGAAGCGCCCGACGCGTGTTACCCGGTCGTCGTCCTTGCTGGCCCAGCGCGCCACGCCATCACGTTCGGCATCGGTGCGCATGCTCCGGAACTTGATCAATGAGAACACCTGCCCGTGTTCGCCGACGCGCTCCTGCCGGTAGAAGATCGGCGCGCCGCGTCCGGATTCGATCCGGATCGCCAGTGCTACCAGCAGCATGAAAGGCCAGGCGATGGCCAGAACCAGCAATGCGGCCGTAATATCGAAAATCCGCTTGGTCAGGCGCCGCACCGGCGACGCATCGAAGCCGTCGGAAAACACCAGCCAGGACGGATTCACCAAGCTCATCTTGATCTGTCCGGATTCCCGCTCGAAGAACGCGGCCAATTCCGTCACGATCACGCCGCTCTGTTTGCATTCCAGCAATTCGGCCATGGGCAGACCGCCGCGCCGATCGTCAGGCCCGACCACCAGCTCGTCGACCTGCATCAATCTCGTCCATTCGCGCAAGGGCCGGTCCGGACGCAGCACGAGATTTTGCGGTACGGCAATGGGTTCATCGCCCATCGGCACGTAGCCGATCACCCGGAAACCGCGGGAATCGGTGCGCCGGCGCATGCGCTGTGAAATCAGGGCAGCCCGGTGACCCGCGCCCAGTATCACGACGCGCCGCTTGAACAGCTCGGCATCGACGACTTGCAGAAACACCAGACGGAATGCCGTCACGGCGACGAAGCCCGTGAGCAGCGCCAGACCCAGCACACCGCGCCCGATGTAGGTCGTGGGTATGCCGTAGTAAAGGATCAGCAGCGAAGCACCGCCGATTCCGAATCCCAAAGCCTGACGGACCAGCAATCCCCGCCAATTGGCGCGCAACTGGTTCTGGTAAAGGCCGAGAGCGGCCATGCCCAGTACGATCATCAGCGCCACCAGCACGGCGCGAAGACGCAGCGCATGACCGAAAACGATCTGGTAACCCGGATCGTTCCAGAAGCGCAGCTGGACCGCGAAGAACACACAAGCGAACAGCAACAGGAACTCGCAGCCGGCAAGCAACAGCTGCCAGCGCAAGGCTCGATGTCTCAACAGCCTGAACACTACGCGACTCCTGTCCGCTCCACGCCGATTACGGCGCAGATGCGTTTCAATCCGATGAAGGTCCTGCCTCGCGCGCGAATCGGCGGCAATCGAATCCGAACGCGGCAAGATCCGAAGCAGGATCCATGCCGGGAAGCATCGTCAGCGCCATCTGCCGAATGGCGTCGTTGTGCTCAGGATGTCGACTGGCGCGTGTGCGCGACTCAGTTATTTAGAGATGGTGTTCTTGGCTGCGTTGGCGATGCGGACCACACTTGGCATTCCCTACCTCCAGTGCCCCTCTGGCTCGTTGTTCGCCGCAGGACATCCATTGTCTCTCTTTGCGAAACATTTTGGAATGTCCTCTGCTGAACACCCCTGTAGGCGGAGCCCTACGCCGGCGCATGGAACGCGGCGTTGTTCTAGCGGTCAGAGCTGGCACGTATCATGATGTTTCCGGCCAAGTCCTTGAGGCGCATCCCGCATGTGTGGAATCGTTGCCGCCGCCGCCCAGCGCGATGTGGTCCCGATCTTGATCGCCGGGTTGAAGGCGCTGGAATACCGCGGCTACGACTCGGCGGGCCTGTGCGTGCTGGACGGCGCAGGCCTCGAACGCCTGCGCATGCCCGGCAAGGTGCGCGAACTGGAAACGCTCTATCGCTCGCAGCCGGTGGCCGGACACACGGGTATTGCGCATACGCGCTGGGCGACCCACGGCGTTCCCAACGAGGTCAACGCGCATCCGCACGTCTCGCGCGAAGCCGTGGCCGTGGTGCACAACGGCATCATCGAAAATCATGCGAAGTTGCGGGAGGAACTGGCGCGTAACGGTTACCGCTTCAATTCGCAAACCGATACCGAAGTCATCGCGCATCTGATCCATCACCGCATGTCGCACGGCGACAGCTTGCGCGAGGCGGTCATCGCAGCGACGCAACGATTGCACGGCGCCTACGCCATCGCGGCAATTTCGCGCGACGAGCCCGGACACGTCGTTGGTGCGCGCCGCGGCAGTCCACTGTGCGTGGGCATCGGCATTGGCGAGCACTTTCTCGGTTCGGACGTGCAGGCCCTGATCCAGGTGACCAACCGCATCGTCTATCTGGAAGAAGGCGACGTGGTGGAGATACGCCGCGAAACGATGCAGGTGTACGACTCCGACGGCAACGCAGTGTCGCGGCCGGTGCGCGACAGCGAATTGTCGGCGGATGCGGTCGAACGCGGCGAATATCGCCACTACATGCTGAAGGAAATCCACGAGCAGCCAATCGCGGTGGCCAACACGCTGGAAGGGCGCATCAGCGATCACCACGTGCTGCCCAATATCTTCGGCGTGGACGCGGATGTCCTGCTGCGGCGGGTGAAGCGCGTGCAGATCGTCGCCTGCGGTACGAGCTATCACGCCGGTCTGGTGGCGCGCTACTGGCTGGAAGGCATTGCCGGATTGCCGTGCAATGTGGAAGTCGCCAGCGAGTATCGCTATCGCAGCGTGGTGGTGCCGCCGGACACGTTGTTCGTAGCGGTTTCGCAATCCGGCGAAACCGCCGACACTCTCGCGGCGTTGCGCGAAGGCAGGCAACAGGGTTATCTCGGATCGCTCGCGATCTGCAACGTGCCCGAATCGAGCCTGGTGCGCGAATCGGATCTGGTGTTGATGACACGTGCGGGCCCGGAAATCGGCGTGGCTTCCACCAAGGCCTTCACCACCCAACTCGCCGCGCTGGCACTGCTGATGCTGGAACTGGCGCGACTCAACGGCGTGGATGCGCACAGACTGGAGGAACTGGCGTCCGAACTGGCGCACCTACCGCGCGCGCTGGGCGAAGCGCTCTCGATGGAACCCGCCATCGCGGAACTCGCGCAGCACTTCGTGCACAAGCGCCACGCGCTGTTCCTCGGCCGCGGTTCGCAATATCCGGTGGCGATGGAGGGTGCGCTGAAACTCAAGGAGATTTCCTATATCCACGCCGAAGCCTATCCGGCGGGCGAACTGAAGCATGGACCGCTGGCGCTTGTCGACGAGAACATGCCGGTGATCGCGGTCGCCCCCAACAATCAATTGCTGGAAAAACTGAAATCCAATCTGGAGGAAGTGCGAGCGCGCGGCGGCGAGTTGTACGTGTTCGCCGATGCCGCCGCGGCATTGCCAGGCGATGGCAATGGCCATCTGCTGCGCGTCGCGACCGGCGGCAATCTGATCGCGCCGGCGGTTTTCACCGTACCGCTGCAATTGCTGGCCTACCATGTCGCCGTGCTGCGCGGCACCGATGTGGATCAGCCGAGAAACCTGGCCAAGTCCGTTACGGTGGAGTAGCGGTAG
>DATFCO010000237.1:0-13618 GCA_035253005.1 Rhodanobacteraceae bacterium | reverse complement strand
GAGCGAATTGATCGAACGTCTCGCACGCAAGAACATCGTCGCCGGTGTCGCGCTCGACGAGGATTATCCGGAACTCGGTCACGCTTTGCTGACTTGCGCCACCGAGACGAAAACGCGCGCCGATCTCGACGATTTCGCGGCCGCGATGGCGGAATCGCTCGCCTGAGCGAAAGCTTCCATTCAGTGTCTGTTGCGTCCGTGAACGGCGCACCCGTTTGCGCACGATCGAATTCGTGCCTGCATGCGCGCATGGATGCGCTCGTGGCACGTGTCCGCTCCGAAAGTCAAGCCTGATGCGGCTTTCAGGCCATCGAGCGAATCCCGTGTGGATTTCATTTGGACGTCTATACGCTGACGACTGCGCGCGCGGCGGGATTGCGAGATCGCGTGCAGACGATTTTCATCCGGCCCGCGGCGCACGCAAGGGCTTCATCCGCCGCGAAAAATCGATTGACAGCACGTTTCGACGGGACTAGTTTCTGCGCCCGACGACATGCGTCGAAGGAAATATGCCGGCTGCCAAGTACATCGAACCGTACATCGAGCATGGTCACAAAAGTGATCAGGTGAAGAAGATCACCGTCTCGATTCCGTTGCATGTACTCCGGTTGCTTTCCGACGAACGTACACGTCGTCAGGTGTTGAACTTGCGGCACGCCAGCAACAGCGATCTTCTCTGCGAGGCGTTCCTGCATGCGTTTACTGGGCAACCACTGCCAACTGATGAGGAGCTGAGACGAACCATGGCCATGAAGAAAGCTGCAAAGAAATCCGCCAAGAAGGCGGCGAAGAAGTCAGGCAAGCGCAAACCCGCTCGCGCGAAGGCCGCATCGGCCCGCAAGACCGGCAAGCGCAAGACGGCCCGCAAGGCCGCGAAGAAACGGCCGGCGCGCAAGCGCGGAGCCAGGAAGGGTGGACGCAAGTCCGCGAAGAAAGCCGTGATGGCGAAGGCTGCACGTGCCAGCAAGGCCTCCAAGGCCAAGCCGAAAGCGAAGAAGAAGTAAGGAAACTCGAGCTGGAGTTTCCTAGAGGCACATGGACGTGCGCTGCAAGAAAGTGGTCCACTGTCAAGCAACAAGCAAACGCACCATAACTACAAGCCAAACTCTCCCCGCGACGCCCAGCGTGGGGAGAGCCCGGCAAAGGCAGTAACTCGAGCCCCGGCCCCGTGCCGGGGTTTTGCTTTTGTGCCGGACGAAACGTGATCCGGTCAACAATCGCAAAGGTAATTGCCGGCGGCCATCGGCAGCGTTATGTTCCGCCCGGGTGCCGCATTCGTGCGGCCGGGGGCCGCAATGCCTCATATCGGATCGTGTACCGCCCAGGTGGAACGTTTCCTGCTAGGCATTTCGGTGTGGCGCATCGCGCGCATGAGCCTGTGAGCTTCACCATGTCCTCATCGATCCGCATCCGATCCACCTTGTCCGCCGCGGTTGCCGCCGCCTTGCTGCTCGGATTGAGCGCTTGCGGCAACAACAATGCGCCGGCCAACAACGCCGCGCCAGGTCAGCCGGCGAAAACGGCCTCGGCGCCGGCCAAGCCCGCCGCGACCCCGGCCAGCGCGTCCACACAGGCGCAGGCGCAGGCCGAACAGGCCGCGCGAGCGGCGCAGGCCAAGCTGGATTCGATGAGCGTCAAGGATCTGCTGGCTGCGGGCAATACCGCGATCAACCAGCAGAAGCTGGTGGCCCCCAAAGGCGACAACGCTTTCGAATACTACGAAAAGGCTCTGGAAAAGGATCCGAAAAACCAAGCCGCGCAGGACGCATTGCGCGAGCAATTTCCGTTCGGTGCCAATGCGGTCGAGACCGCGATCGGCCAGAACAATTTCGATGAAGCGCAGCGCGAAATCGGTTTGCTCGCCAAGGCCGATCCGGGCAACTACACGTTGAAGATCCTCAATTCGAAACTGGACGCCGCGAAGAAACAGCAGCAACGGCTGGCCGATCAGAAGGCCAAACAGGCCGCGGAACTCGCGGCAAGACAGGCTGCCGAAGCGAAAGCGGCCGCAGCCAAGACCGCCTCCGCGCCGCCGCCTGCGCCGCCTCCGGTCCAGAAACCGGTGGTGCAGGCGCAGCCAACGCCTCCTCCCGCGCAAGCCGCACCCAAACCGGCAGCGCCGCCGCCGCAAGCGGCCGGCGAGACGCGTGGGCCGCAAGTCGTCAGCGCCGCCGCGCCGGACTATCCGATCGAAGCCGCGCGCAATCACCAGTCCGGTTACGCCACCGTCGAATTCACGGTCAATCCGGATGGCTCGGTCAGCAATGCACACGTGATCAACGCCAATCCGCCGCGCGTGTTCAACAGCGCCGCGATCCAGGCCGTGTCGCGTTCGAAGTTCAAGCCGGCGCTGAAGGATGGTCAGCCGGTTGCCAGCACCTTGCAGCGTCGCATCGATTTCAACTTGGGGGGGTGAGCTGGCGCGTTTGCGATCTGCCGGGGCAGATCGCGCGCCGGCGAACGCCCGCACAAGGATGTGCGGGCAGGCGCCCAGCTCCATGGACGGCTGCTTGCCGGGAATCTTTGCAGTGCTAACGCGATGCGTTGAAGAAGAACCTCAATGCTTCTTCCGCGCCCGCTTGTGCTTTTGCGGAGCCGGGCTCGCGACGCGACGCACCGGCGCGTTGAGTCCCGCCCAATCCACCTCCGGCAAACCCAACAACTTGTCGAACACCATCGGCATCAGGCCGGCCGGTTCCGCGCATTCGCAGTTCCACATCAACACCATGCCGACATGGTATTCGGGAAAGAAGCCGATCTCGGCACGATAGCCCTGCACCGCGCCGGCATGGAAGATCAGCGTGTGGCCTTCGTAGTCGTACACGCGCCAGCCCAATGCGTAATGCGCTTCCTTGACGCGCGCGCGGCGCCAGGGTGAAGCCATGCGTTCGCTGGGCGTATCGATGCCCGGCGCGTGCAGCACTTCCAGCAACTGTTGCGGCAGCACCATCGGCCTGCCGCCCATCTGCGCGATCAGCCATTGCTCCATGTCGCGCACGCTGGCGTTCACGCCGGCCGCGGGCGGCACGTAGAAATTGTCGTTGGGTTCGAACGCGACCCAGTTGCTGCCTCGGCGATAGTGCGGATGCGCCCAGCTCTTGCTCGACTCGAGTCCGTCGCGACCGTAGGTCGCGTCAGTCATGCCTAGCGGCAGAAACAACCGTTTGTCCACCAGGTGATAGAAGAAATCGCCGGTCTCAGCGTAGATCACGTCACCGATCAGAGAGAAAGCGACGTTCTGGTAGCCGTAGCAGTCGCCCACGCCGCAGCTCATGCTTACCTCGTCCAGCCGGCGCGCCAGTTCCTGATATGGCACGCCGCTGGAGAGCATGTTGTCATACGCATTGCGCGGAAGGCCCAGCCGCTGGCCGAGGATGTCGCGCACCGTCGCCTGCTCGGTCGCGTGCGCATCTTTCAGCTTGAAGAACGGCAGCACGTCGGACAGGCGCGTATCCCAGCTCAGCACGCCTTCGCGCACCAGGATGCCGGTCAGCGCGGTGGCGAATGCCTTGGACAGCGAGGCGAGGCGGAACGCGGTGTCGGGCTGTACCTTCTCGCCCGTCTGCGCATCCGCGTAGCCGAGCGTGCGCTCGAAGCGCACCTTGTCGTCCACGATCACCGCGGTGGCGAGTCCGGCCACGCGATTGGAAGCCGCGAGCTGGTCCAGCCAGCCGTCGTAGCTCTTGATCGTGTCGTCGATCCGCACCGCGGGCAATCGCGCGCGTTCGGGTTCGGTGTGCACGACGGTGGGTTGATTCGGCGGCGCACCGCGCGCGAAAGCAGGCAGCGACAAACATGCGGCGAGCACGCACAACGTCCCGCGAGGACGCAGGGAACGCGTGCTAAGCTCGCCAACCGTGAACCGGAACCGTGCGCCGAGCGCACGCAAACGCGAGGAAAAACGCATGACGGGCATCATCGTACTGCTGATCATCATCGCGGTGATTGTCTTTTACTTCATCGCGATCTACAACGGACTCGTGACCGCGCGCAATGCTTACAAGAACGCGTTCGCACAAATCGACGTGCAACTGACGCGCCGTCACGACCTGATTCCGAACCTGGTGGAAACCGCGAAGGGCTATCTCGCGCACGAGCGCGAGACGCTGGAAGCGGTGACCGCGGCGCGCACCGCGGCGGTGAACGGTCTCGCCGCGGCGAAAGCGGCGCCCGGCGACCCGAACGCGATGCAGCAGTTGTCCGGCAGCGAAAACCAGTTGACGCAAGCGCTGGGCCGGCTGTTCGCGGTCAGCGAGGCGTATCCGGATCTGAAGGCCAACCAGAACATGATGCAGTTGTCGGAGGAATTGACTTCCACCGAGAACCGCGTGGCGTTCGCGCGGCAGGCCTACAACGATGCGGTGATGAGCTACAACAACCGCCGCGAGACGTTCCCCGGCAACCTGCTGGGCGCCGCCTTCCAGCCCGCGCAGCCGTTGGCGATCGACGATCCGGCCAAGCGCGAGGCGCCGAAGGTGAGCTTTGGAAGCTGAAGCTGTGAGTAGTGAGTGGTGAGAAGTGAGTAGAACAGCGGGATATCGCTGGCATCTGCTCTAGACAACTCACAACTCACGACTCACAACTCACGCCTATGGACTTCTTCGCCCAACAAGCGCGCGTGCGGCGCAGCGCCCGCTGGCTGGTGCTGCTGTTCGCGCTGGCGGTCGTCACGATCATCGCCGCGATCGACCTGATCTGCGCGTTCTTCTTGGTCGGACCGCGCCCGCAGGCGTTGCTCGGCATTTCCGTCGCGGTGCTGGTGCTGATCGGATTGTGCTCGCTGTTCCGCATTGCGAGCTTGCGCGGCGGCGGCGGCGCGGTCGCGCGCAGCATGAATGCCACGCCGGTGCCCGCTGACACGAGCAATTCGCAATGGAAGAAACTGCGCAATGTGATCGAGGAAGTGGCGATCGCTTCGGGCGTGCCTGTGCCCGAAATCTGGGTGATGGAGAACGAGCCCGGCATCAACGCCTTCGCCGCCGGCTACACACCGGCAGACGCCGCGGTGTGCGTGACTCAAGGGTGCCTCGACAAACTCGATCGCGACGAATTGCAGGGCGTGATCGCGCATGAGTTCAGCCACGTATTGAACGGCGATATGCGTTTGAACATCCGCCTGATCGGCCTGCTGTTCGGCATTCTCGCGCTGGGCATCATCGGCCGGTTTCTGATGTATTCGAGCAGCGGCCGCAGTCGACGCGACAGCGGCAACATCGCGCTCGTCGGGCTGGCGGTGTTCGTGATTGGCTACATCGGATTGTTCTTCGGGAAAGTCATCCAAGCAGCGGTGGCGCGCGCGCGAGAATCGCTGGCCGACGCGTCGGCGGTGCAGTTCACCCGGCAGACCACCGGCATCGCCGGCGCATTGAAGAAGATCGCCGCGCTGGAATTCGGCTCGCAATTGCAGGCGAGCGGCCGCGACGAAGTACGGCACATGCTGTTCGGCGACGCGGAGATGTCCTCGCTGTTCGCCACGCATCCGCCGATTCTGCAGCGCATCAAGGCGCTGGAGCCGCAGTTCGATCCAGAGGAATTGGAGCAGATCGTCAAGCAGTGGGCGGCCGCGGGCGGCAATCCGGATTCGATCGAATTGCAACATCCCGATCATGAGTGGAATCGTTTTGCACACCAGCTGGCGGACGCAGACGGTGACACGCTCGGCAATCCGTTGCCGGGATTTCCGCCGGACCATCGGCCATCGCATGCCAGCGCCGGTGCGTTGCCCCCGCGCGGTGCGCAAGTTGCGATCGCGGCGGCGGCTGTCGCGTCGCAAGTCGGCACGCCGGGTTCGGACGACTACCAGGCCGCCGGCGCGCTGCACGCGCGCATGCCGGCCGTGCTCGCCACCGCCGCACGCGATCCGCGCGGCGCCCTGGCAGTGGTGTTCGCGCTCGCGTTGTCCGACCAGCCGGATTTGCAACAACGTCAGGTGCAACTGATCGCGCAGGCGTTCGACGCGTCGCTCGCGGAAGCCGCGCGCGGCTTGATGTCGCACATGGGCGAATTGCATCCGATGTTGCGCCTGCCGCTGGCGCAACTGGCGTTTCCCGCGCTGAAACGACGGCCACGGGCCGAGCTGGAAAATTTCACGAAGACGCTGGACGCGCTGATCCGCGCCGACGACCGGGTCGATCTGGACGAATACTGCCTTGCGAAACTGGTGCAGGTGCAGGTGATCGCCGCGCTCGATCCGTCGGCGAATTTCAAGGCGGGTTCGGTGCGGCTCGCCGATGCGCAGGACGCACTGCGCGATCTGTGCGCGCTGATCGCGCATTTCGGCAACGACGACATGGACGCGGCGCGGCGCGCATTCATGCTGGCGATGCAGGAAGCGTTGCCCGGGTCGACACCGCTGTTCGCGATTCCGGCCGATTGGCAGAATGCGCTCGACAACGCGCTGGAAAAACTGTCGCGGCTGAATCCGGAAGGCAAGGAACTGACCGTCCGTGCGCTGACCCGCGCGATCGCGGAAGACGGTCAAGTCAACGTGGCGGAATCGGAAGTGTTGCGCGTGGTCTGCGCTGTGCTCGGCTGCCCCTTGCCGATTAATTTTTGCGATCGTCCCTGATCGCTGCTCGTCATCAGGACTTTGCAACCGAATATGGCTCGCTCCGTTCTTAGCAACAGAAGCGGCCATCCTTGGCCGCACTTCTCACAAAAGCATCGCTCCGGAGCCGCGTCTTGAAATCGACCGGCTTCTGGGTCGTTCGCCCCGGCGAAGGCCGCGCGCTGATGCTTTCGGGCCTCGCGTTCTTCTGTCTGCTGACGGCGTATTACGTGATCCGCCCGGTGCGCGACCAGCTCGCCGGCGCGACCGGTTCGACCGCATTGCCGCTGTTCTACAGCGGCACTTTTCTCGCCATGCTGGGCATAGCGCCCCTGTTCGGCTGGCTCACCGCGCGCCTGCCGCGACGCGCATTGCTCGGCTGGAGCTATGGGTTCTTCATTGTCTGCCTGATCGCGTTCGTGCCGCTGTTCATGCGGCAGGCGCAGATCGGCGCGCGCACGCTGGGCGTCGCGTTCTACATCTGGGTCAGCGTGTTCAACCTGTTCGTGGTCTCGCTGTTCTGGAGCGTGATGGCGGACGTGTTCGACAGCGCGCAGGCGCGGCGGCTGTTTCCGCTGATCGGCATCGGCGGCGCGATCGGCGCGCTGTGCGGACCGGCGTTGACCTCGCTGCTGGTGCTGCACATCGGCGTGCCGCCGCTGCTGGGCGTCTCTGCCGCACTGCTGGTCGCCACATTGGGATTGCTGTGGTTCGTGTCGACGACGTATGCCGGAAGCAGAGACGCCGGGAATGGCGCACCGATCGGCGGCTCGATGCTGGCCGGCTTGCGCGCGGTATTCACGATACCGTTCGTGCGCGACATGGCCTTGCTGATGCTGTTGTCGGACGGCGTCGGCACGCTCGCGTATGCACTCGTAGCCGATTTCGCCAAGGCGCACTACGCCGACGCAGCGCTGCGCACCGCGTTCTATGGACACCTTGATCTCGCGGTCAATCTCCTGCAGATCCTGCTGCAAGTGAGTCTAACGCGCTGGATGCTGGTGCGATTGGGATACGCGGCAGGGTTGATCGTGCCGGCGGCGGTCAATGTCGCACTGCTGATCGCGGTGTTCGTATTCGGCGCGATCCAATTCGGCGTGCTGGGCATGAGCGTCTCGATGGTGACGTTGATGCTGGTGGTGACGCGCAGTTTCGCCTACGGCGTCACCAAACCCGCGTACGACGGCCTTTACACGCGCGTCAACCGCGAGGTGCGCTACAAGGGCAAGAATTTCGTCGATACCGCGGTGTGGCGCTTCGGCGATCTCGGCGTGACCAGCGGCCTCAACCTGTTGCGCGGCGCGGGAGTGAACTTGGGACCGATCGTCCTGCTCTCGGCTGCAGCCGCTGCTTGCGCAGGATGGTTCGGCTGGCGCGCGGCGCGGGAGAGCCGCGCTGCGGATCGCAACGCCGCTGGCAATCAGCCCGCGATATAGCGTTGGAGTTGATCGATCTCCACGGCTTGGTCATCGATCACCGCTTTCACCAGGTCGCCGATCGACACCAAGCCCACCACGCGCGCGTTGTCCATCACCGGCAGGTGCCGCACACGTTGATCGGTGCACAGGCGCATGCATTCGTCCACGGTGGAAGCAGGATCCACGCTGATCGGCGAAGCGGTCATGATTTCCGCCACCGGCGTGTCTTTCGAGGAGCGGCCTTTCAGGATCACCTTGCGCGCGTAATCGCGCTCGCTGACGATGCCGATCAATTCCTCGTTGCGCATCACCAGCAGCGCGCCGATGCCGCGCTCGGCCATGGTGCGGATCGCTTCCAGCACCGGCGCTTCAGGCGCGATCGCGTACACCGCATTACCCTTGAGTTCCAGCAGATGCTTCACCTGGCGCATGTGAAAGCCTCCCTGCGGCGATGACGCGGAAAGTTTAGCTCGGCTCAGTGATGCCGGCGTGTGCTCACGCGCGGCTGCGGCGGATTCGGGTTCAGCACGTAAGAAACCCCGCCGAGCTGCGCCATTTGCCGCTCGATCCAGGCCGCGCGGCGCTGCACGTAGGCGGAAGGATGATTCGCGTGCAGCCGGCGCGGATCGGGCAGCACGGCGGCCAGCAGCGCGGCCTGATGCGAGGTGAGCTGCGAAGCGTGTTCGCCCCAATAGGTTTGCGCGGCGGCTTCCACGCCATAGATGCCGTCGCCCAGTTCGGCGACATTGGCGTACACCTCCAGGATGCGGCGCTTGGGCCAAGTCGCCTCGATCAAGACAGTGAAATACGCCTCGATGCCCTTGCGCACGAAGCTGCGGCCGTTCCACAGGAACAGGTTCTTGGCCGTCTGTTGGCTGATGGTGCTGGCGCCGCGCAGGCGCTCGCCTTGATCCGCATCGCTGATCGCTTCATGGATCGATTCGAAATCGAAGCCGTGATGAAACGGAAATTTCTGGTCCTCCGCCGCGACCATCGCCAGCGGCGCCACTGTCGCGATCTGCGACCACGGCACCCAGCGGTGGCCCAAATGGAAATCGTGTTCGCCGTGCAAGGCCGCACCGATGCGACGCTCGATCATGAAGGCACTGGTGACGGGCGGAAAGAAACGCAGCAGCAGCACAGGCAGCCACGTGATCAGGAACAGGATCAGCGGCGCGATCAACGCGCGGCGCAGCCAGCTGCGCCAGCGCGGACGACGTTGCCCAACCATCACGCCTTGGCCTTCAGCCAGGTCTCCGCGGGTTGCGCGCGTGCGAACAGGAAGCCCTGCCCGCATTCGCAGCCGAGCTTGCGCAATACTTCGCGTTGCGCTTCGGTTTCGATGCCTTCGGCGATCACCTGCATCGATAGAGTTTCGGCGAGCGCGAGGATCGCACGCACTACCGCCACGCTGCCGCCGCTGTCGCCTTCCGCGAGACTGGCCACGAAGGACTGGTCGATCTTCAAGGCCTGCAGCGGATACTGGTGCAGGTACGAGAGCGAGGAATAACCGGTACCGAAGTCGTCCAGCGCCACGCTGATGCCGTGCGAGCGCAAGGTCTGCAGCATGCGCTTCACGTCCGGTGGATTCTCCAGGAGCGCACGTTCGGTGACCTCGATCCGCAGCCGGTGCGCGGGCAGCCCATGCCTGGCGAGTAACGAGAGCAGGCGGCGATCCAGATCTTCTCCACGGAAATGCCGGCCTGACAGATTGATGCTGATGAAGCAGCCGTCCGCGGTCAGCGCAGGCGCGCGCGAGATCACCTGCTCGAAGATCTGCCAGTCGATCGCTTCGGATGCGCCGGTTTCCTCGGCCACCGTCAGGAATTCGCCGGGAAGCAGCAGGCCGCGTTCGGGATGACGCCAGCGCATCAGCGCCTCGTAGCCGATGATCGCACTGTCGGACAAGCGCACGATCGGTTGATAGTGCGGCTCGAATTCGCCGCGCGTCAGCGCGCGGCGCAAGTCGTTTTCCACTTCCAGCAGGGTCAACGCCTGCTGGCGCAGGCGTTCGTCGAACAACGCCCAGCGGTGACGGCCTTCGGCCTTGGCGCGATACATCGCCGAATCCGCATCGCGCAGCAATTCTTCCGGTCGACGGTATTGCGGCGCGGCGATGGCGATGCCGATCGAAGTCGAAGTGAAAAGTTCCTTGGCCGCCAGCCGGAACGGTGCGTTCAATTCGTTGATGATGCGCTGTGCGATATGGCACGCGGCGTCGGCGTCGCTGATGTCCTCCAGCAGCACGCCGAATTCGTCGCCGCCCAGCCGCGCGACCACATCCTGCGACTTCAGGCAGGCGCGCACGCGGCCGCCGGCCTGGAACAGCAGGTCGTCGCCGATCAAATGGCCGACCGAATCGTTGATCACCTTGAAGCGGTCGAGATCGAGGAACAGCACCGCGAACAGTTTCGAGGGATCGGCGTGGTAGCGCTCCAGCGCCTGCTCCAGACGCTGCGTCAAAAGACTGCGGTTGGGCAGGCCCGTGAGCGAATCGTGCAAGGTTTCGTATTTCAGCCGCGCTTCGACGCGCTCGCGCTCGGCGATCTGCTCGCGCAGGTCGCGATTCGCCAGCGCCAAGGCGCGCGTGCGCTCACCGACCCGGCGCTCGAGTCCGGTATAGGCTTGTTTCAGCGATTCGGCCGCGCGCACGCGCTCCAGCGCATTGGCGATGTGGTACGAAACGAAGGTCAGCAGTTCCTGATCGCGCAGGGTGTAGCGATGTTCCGGAGTGTAGCTCTGCACCACCAGTGCACCGACGGTGCGTTCGGCGCAGACCAGTGGCACGCCCAGCCAGCACACCGAGTCATGGCCGCTTTGCACGACCTGACCCAACTCGCGCATGTGCGTGATGTCATCAGTATTGGCCAGCAGCGCCGAGCCGTTGTTGAGCACGTATTCGGTCATGCCCTTGCCGAGCTTGCGCGGCCGACGCTCCGGGTCCCGCTCGTCGACGGAGTAGGGGAAGCTCAGTTCCTTGCCGTCTTCCGACAGCAATGCGATATAAAAATTGCGCGCATAGAGAAGTCCGCCGACTACGCGATGAACGGCGGCGTAGAACTCCTCGATGGTTTCGGTGGTGTTTGCCAGTTCCGCGATGCGGAACAGCGCCGCCTGCAGCCGTTCGCCGCGCTGACGTTCCAGCACCTGCTGCTGCAGCACGCGATTGGCCTCGCGCAGCGCTTCGGTGCGTTCCTCCACGCGGCGCTCCAGTTCGGCGTGCGCGAAACGGCGTTCCAGTGCGGTCTGAATATGCTGCGCGACGTAGATCAACAGCGCCTTGTCTCGTTCGCTGTAGTGCACGTCCTGCAGGTAGCTCTGCACCACAACGCCGCCCACGACCTGTTCGCCGCGCATCAACGGCACGCCCAGCCAGCACACGCAATCGGGCCCGGTACCGCGGTAGGGGCCGCCCACATGAGCGGCGATATCGTCCAGCGAACCCATCAGCGGTTCGCCATGTCGGATCAGATACCAGGTCGGGCCGTACTGAATTTCTTCCATCGGCTGATGGCGGCTGGGATCCGGCGGATCAGGATCGGCGACATCGGCGAAGTATGCGAAGCGGATAGTGTCGCGTTGCGAGTCATACAAGACGATGTAGAAGTTTTCCGCATACATGAGGCTGCCGACGATGCCGTGCAGCGCGCGCAACGTTTCGTTGATGTCCCGATTGGCGCTCGCCTGATCCGCGATGGCGTACAAGGCCCGCTGCAGGCGTTCGGCTTCCTCGAGCCTGAGCACGGAAGCCGTGAGTTCCTCGTGCCGCTTCAAATCGGTCAGGCGAAGATCGATCAAGCGTGCGATGGTCTGCAAGAGTTCGTGATCTGCTGCCGATGGCTCGGGATGAAACTCCAGCATGCGGTCGTGCTGCAGCGGCAAGCGCAGCACCTTCGATTCTCGCGACTCGATCGTCGCTTCGTTGATGCTGCATAGCCGAGCGCGCACTCCCGGCAGCAACTGACCGATCAATTCATCGGCAACCTTCTCTATCGCCGCGGGATATCCCGCGGACCACAGTCTTCGGCACAGTTCCAGCGTGCCCACGGCCGAGGGGCTGCACGGCTCCAGGGGAAGCGCGGTAATTGGCTGAACGCGGCTCACGGGTCCGGATCTAAGTCGTTGATGATCGTAGGAGTGTAGCGGTTTGCTTGTGCACGAATCATGCCGCGGACGGGGGTTTGACGAGAGTAACGGGAGTTTGACGATTGTTAGCAAAATGTAAGAAAGCTGCTGTATACTTGACCAAGCGACCGAGGATTTGTCCCGGCTTTCCATGCGCATTGCTCCAGCCATTCTGCCCCTCGTGATGGCGCTTGCCGTGCCGCTGTATGCCAGCGGGCAGAGCCTGCCGCCCGCGCCGGCACAAGCGCCTGCTCCGGAAGCGGCTTCCGGCAAGGTTTCGAGCAACTCGCGTGCGCAATCGCTGTGGCAGGGAGCGAACGGTCATGCGCTCAGCGTGGTGGCGGACGGACAGCATGCCTCGGCCGCGGCACCTGCTTCGGGCGCGGCGGTGCTGGAATCGCGCACCAGCAAGGCCGACACGGGACTACAGCTCAACGTGTCGCCGAGTGTCTATGCGCGTGCGGGCGTTTCGCAGCGCGAGTGGCTGGGATCCGCACCGTGCCAACCGGCTCAGCCCGGCGCTCGCAATTCCGTTTGTGTCGATAACCAGCCGCTGGTTTCCGCCCAAGGTGGAGAAGTCGGCGCCGGTTACGCGAATAGCGCGGTGAAACTCGATCTTTCCGTCGGGCAGTCGCGCACCGGAAGCGCTGCCGCTGAAAACCCTGCCGCTGCGAATCTGCCTCGCGTATTGCCCTCGAACGGCGGTGCTTCGGTGGCCGAGCCGCTGCTGTTTCCCGACAGCACCAGCACCAGCGTCAATGCACGGGGCCAGTTGCGTGTGCTGCCGGGCACGAAGCTCGATCTGGGTGCGAGCCAAGGCAAGGTACATTTCTTGCCGGGCACGGGCGCCGCGATTGCGGATGATCTGAATCAGACAACGCTCAGCTTGGGCATCGAGCACGGACCCGTGAGCGGCACGATCGTGGGCCGGATGTTGCAACCGGCGCTGCCGGGAGCCGTCGAGGGGACGCAGCGTTGGGCCGGGATCGACTTGGGCGTCAGCGTGCGCCTGCCGTGGCAGGGCGAACTCAGCTTCGGTGCTCAAAACGTGTGGTCTTCAGGCAAACAGCCGCTGCTGAATCCGCAGGACATCAGTCCTGAGCAGGCCAGGGTCCCCTACGTGCAGTATCACCAAGATTTGTGATCCTTGTCGTAGATAGTCGGGCTTTTGTTGATTCCGGGATCCCCGGCAGACAGCCACAGACCACCGATCGATTCCCGGGCCTCTTGCAATTAACGGGCTTTTCACGTATTGATTGTTCATCCGCAGCGGACGGAGAGGCCGATCGCCGGATCAATAATGAGGGGACGGACTGCGGCTGACTGACTCTTGGAGCTCATCTCTCGCCGGCGTGGCAGGGCCACCTCGGTACGTTTGCGTGTTACAGGGGGATTCCCAAAGGGTTAGGAAGTTGTTAGCATCCGTCACTGCCGAGGGTTTAGTGGCGGCTCTGGCGTTTTCCAGGGCGGAGCACTTGTCCCGAAACTGTGTCACATCTGACGTTGGAGAGTGTAATGAAACTTGACC